>JASHUO010000032.1 GCA_030039975.1 Alphaproteobacteria bacterium | reverse complement strand
AAGATGGAGCGCTACGACGAGGCCTTTGTCGCCTTTGCCGAAGGCAAGCGCCTGGCGCGCGAGCTGAGCGGCAACAGCTACATGGCCGAGCACGCCGCTGAGCTCGTGGCGCGGCTCAAAGGCTATTTCACGGCCGGACGGCTGCGCATCGTGCCGCGGGCGACGGCACCGGGCCAGGGAGCGCAGCCGATCTTCATCGTGGGCTTCCCGCGCTCGGGCACGACCATGGTCGAGCAGAGCCTCTCCGCTCATCCGAAGATCTTGGCCGGCGACGAGCTCCCCTTCATCGGCGACATCACCGGGCTGATGCCGCGCATGCTGAACAGCCCGCTCGCCTACCCGGAAGCGCTGGCCGATCTCTGGATGGGCGACCAGCGCGAAGGCCTCGACAATCTCAGGGACTATTACCTGCAGCGCGTCCGGCAGCTTGGACTGGTCGAGCCGGGAGCAGCCTGGTTCACGGACAAGATGCCGCTCAACGAGATGCATCTCGGCCTCATCGGGCTGATCTTCCCCGCGGCACCGATCATCCATGTCCTGCGCCATCCGCTCGACGTGGTGGTCTCGGTCTTCTCCAACCACCTGACGCATGGCTTCTATTGCGCCAACGCGCTCGAGACGATCGCGCAGCATTACATGCTGATCTTCGGGCTCATTGAGCATTACCGGCAGGAGATGACGCTCCGATATCTGCCGGTGCGCTACGAGGACATCGTCGCGGACCAGGAGACCCACACGCGGCGGATCCTGGCTTTCATCGGTTTGCCCTTCGACAAGCGCTGCCTCAAATTCCACGAGAACCGCCGCTACGCCCGGACTGCCAGCTACGCCCAGGTCACGGAAAAGCTCTACGACACCTCGCGCTACCGCTATCGCCCCTATCTGAAGCATCTGGCGCCGGTCATCCCGATCCTCGAGCCGGCGATTCTGCGTCTTGGCTACAGCATCGATGGCTGAGCCCGGCGCGCAGGACATTGCCAGCGCCATCGCGGAATGGCGACAGGAGGCCGAGACGCACGAGGCCGCCGGGCGCCTCGAGGAAGCCGAAAAGCTGCTTGCCCGCATCCTCGCGGCGGCGCCCGACGATCTCCCGGCGCTGCAGCAGGCGGCGCTCCTCAGCCACAAGCGCAAGCGCCCGGCCGAGGCGGCAGAGCGCCTCGAGCGCGCCGTCGGGCTCGCGCCGGAGCACGCGATCTGCCGGCGCAATCTCTGCGAGCTCTATCGCCTCCAGGGCCGGCTCGACGCGGCGCTGATCCATGGCTGGCGTGCGGTCGAGCTCGCGCCGGACGACGCCGGCGCGCATTACAATCTCGGCGTCCTCCATTACGACCGGCTCGAGATCGAGGCAGCGATCCGCCATGAGCGGCGGGCGCTGGCGCTCGATCCGACGCTGACCGCGGCGCATTTCGAACTGGCCGAGGCGCTGCTGCTCAGCGGCCGGTTCGCGGAGGGCTGGCAGGAATACGAATACCGCTTCGACATGCCGAACGTGCCGCGGCTCCTGCCGGCGGATCGCCGCGAGCCGCTCTGGGACGGCCGGCCCCTGCCCGCGGGCAGGCTGCTGCTGATCGGCGACCAGGGCTTCGGCGATACCATCCAGTTCTGCCGCTACATTCCCGACGTGGCGAAGCGCTGCCCCAATCTCCTCGTCGCCGCCAGCGCCGAGATGCGGCCGCTCATCCTGCAGCAGCCGGGCGTCAGCCAGTGCGTCGAGCGGTGGGAAAACCTGCCGGAATGCGACGCCTATTGTCCGCTCTCCGGGCTGCCGCGGCTCTTTCGCACCGATCTCGATAATATCCCGGCGCCGGTGCCGTATCTGCGGGCCGATCCGGCTAAGACGCAGCAGTGGCGTGGGCGCCTCGACGCGCTGGTGCCGAAGGGCTATCGCCGCATCGCCATCACCTGGGCCGGGCGACCGGCCCATGGCAATGACTTCAACCGCTCCATGCCGCTCGCTCGGCTCGACGCGCTGGCGCGGCTGCCGGAGACGGCGCTGGTGTCGCTCCAGAAGGGGCCGGCGCAGGCCGAGATCGGCCGCTATTTCGGCCCGGCGCCGCTGCTCAATCTCGGCGCCGAAATCGCCGACTTCAGCGATACGATGGCAATCCTCGCCTCAGTCGACCGGCTGGTCGCGGTGGATACCAGTGTCGCCCATCTTGCTGGCGCCATGGGAAGGCCGGCCTCGATCCTTTTGCCCTATGCGCCGGACTGGCGCTGGCTCATGAAACGCAGCGATACGCCCTGGTATCCTGCGGTTACTCTTTGCCGCCAGATCGCGCCGGGCGATTGGGACAGTGCGGTGGCGGCGATGCTGCGCACGCTCGACCGCCGCAGCGCATGAACGATGGCGCCAATGAAATCTTTCACTCTAGACCGGCCGATCATGCCGACGCCGAGCTTCACGAGCATCCTTCCAACGGTCTATGGCCCGATGCTGGTCAACCGGCACGATATCAATCAGATGCAGGCGCTGCTGACGACAGGATGCGCCACCGATCATAATGAGATCGTCATGTTGGAGAAGCTGCTGGCGCAGATGGAGACCGGGGGGATCTTGGCGCATTCGATAGATCGGATGGCAAGCCGAGCTTCCGGAAGCAGGAAATGCTTCCGGTTATTTGGCCATACCCAGGGCATCGATCAGCGGTGCTAGATGTTTGCGATAAGCTTCGGCGCGACCAAGGCTGCTGTTGTAGATCGGCTGGCGCACTTGGTTCATGCTGGCGGTCTTGATCGGTCGGTCGGAACGGTGGAACTCAAGGCAAGCGTCGCTCCATGCCAGGTCGAGGAAGTCGACCAGCCGCCGGGCCGAGGTCTCCAGATCGCCGACCATGTCGGCATAGTCGATCTCGATGAAGGCGTGAGGCGGCAGCACCTTGCGCCAATGATCGGTCAGGCGCTGGTAGCCGCGATAGAACCGGCCCAGCTCGGTCAAGTCGTAGCAGAAATCCTGCTCGGCCGTGAAAAGCTTGGCGTAGCAGGACAGGCAGGTGTCGAGGGGCGCACGCCGGCAATGGATGATGCGCGCGCCGGGCAACGCCAGATGGATCAACCCGGCATGGAGGAAATTCGCCGGCATCTTGTCGACGATCCGCGCCTTGCCTGAGGCCAGCGCCGTCGTCTCCGCCAGATATTGCCGACCGAACGCTGCGAATTGCTCCGCGCCGTAACGCTCGATGCAGGCAGGATAGGGCATTTTC
>JASHUO010000349.1 GCA_030039975.1 Alphaproteobacteria bacterium | reverse complement strand
TCATCATGATCCCCGACGAGTATCTGGCGCAGAACATCGCCCGCGAGACCGGTGTCGAGATCATCACCTGGGCCGGCCATTGCGAAGTACATGAGCGTTTCACCGCCGCCGAGATCCGCGAGCTGCGCGCCCGGCACCCGGGCGTCATTGTCCTCGCCCATCCCGAATGCCCGCCCGAGGTCGTCGCCGAGGCGGATTTCGCCGGCTCGACCGCGGCAATGAGCGACTACGTCGACCGCAAGCAGCCGGCGCGCGTCGTGCTGGTGACGGAGTGCTCGATGAGCGACAACGTCGCCGTGCGCCACCCCGAGATTGAGTTCGTGCGCCCCTGCAACCTCTGTCCGCATATGAAGCGGATCACGCTCGGCAAGATCCGCCGCTCGCTCGAGACCATGACCGCGGAAGTGACGATCGATCCGGCGGTCGCGTCGCGTGCGCGCCGCGCGGTCGAACGCATGCTGGCGCTCTAGGAGGGGATCATGGATCGTCTCGATCGCAGCGACACTCCGGTCGTCATCGGCGCCGGCCTCGCCGGGCTGATGACGGCGCTCTATCTCGCGCCCGCGCCGGTCATCGTTCTGGCGAAGACCGCGCTCGGCTCCGGCATCGCCAGCGGCTTCGCGCAAGGCGGCGTCGCCGCGGCGCTCGGCGCTGACGACGAGCCCGGCCTGCACGCCGTCGACACCTTGGCGGCCGGCGACGCGCTCTGCGATGCCGCCGTGGTGGAGCGCGTCACCGCCGCAGCGCCCGAAACCATCGCCGAGCTGGCGCGCCGCGGCGTCGCCTTCGATCGCGATGCCGATGGCGGCTTTCTGCTGGGGCTCGAGGCCGCGCATAGCCGCCGCCGCATCGTCCATGCCGGCGGCGACCGCAGCGGCAGCGAGATCATGTGCGCGCTCATCGCCGCGGTTCGGCGCACGCCGTCGATCACCGTGCTCGAGGGCGTCGAGGCGCGCCGCTTGCTGCTGAGAGATGGTTGCGTGGCGGGGGTCCTCGCCGCCGGTCCGGCGGAGACGGTGATGCTGCCTGCGAGCCGCGTGGTGATCGCCACCGGCGGCATTGGCGGGCTCTATCGCCACACGACGAATCCGCTCGGCGCCCTGGGCCAGGGCGTGGCGCTCGCGGCGCGGGCCGGTGCGCGTCTCGCCGATATGGAATTCGTGCAGTTCCATCCGACGGCGCTCGATGTCGGTCTCGATCCGATGCCGCTGGTGAGCGAAGCCGTGCGCGGCGAAGGCGCGAGTCTCGTCGACGAGACCGGTGCGCGCTTCACCGATGAGCTGAAGCCGCGCGACCAGGTATCGCGGGCGGTGTGGCGGCATAGGGGTGACGGACACCGCGTCTTCCTCGATGCGCGGCAGGCGCTCGGCGCGCGCTTTGGCACGCGCTTCCCCGCGATCGCCGCGCATTGTCGCGCCGCCGGCATCGATCCGGCAACGGATCTGATCCCGGTGCGGCCGGCGGAGCACTACCATATGGGCGGCATCGCCGTCGACGCGGCGGGGCGCAGCACGGTCGCCGGGCTTTGGGCGTGCGGCGAAGCCGCGGCAACGGGGCTGCACGGCGCCAACCGCCTCGCCAGCAATTCCTTGCTCGAAGCCGCCGTCTGCGCGCGCTGGGTCGCCGACAGCATCGCCAGCACCCCGGCGCAACCGAAGCTGTTCCAGCTGCCGCCGCCCGTCCTGCCGCCGCCCGCCGCCGCCGGACCGGTCCGGGAGATCATGTCGGCTGGGCTCGGCGTGCTGCGCGACCGCGACGGTCTGCGCGCCGCGATCACCGCTTTGCAGCCGATCGCTTTCGGCAACGGGCCAGCCGCCGATCCGGCCGCCGTCGGCCTTGTCATCGCCGTCGCGGCGCTCGGGCGCGAGGAGAGCCGCGGCGCGCATTGGCGGAGCGATTTTCCCCGCCGGTCGGCGGGGCCCGCGCGGCGCTCGCTGCTGCGCCTCGACGAGGCCGACATCATCGCCACGCGGCTGCTCGGCGATGCCGCCTTGGCCGCGGTCGGAGATTGAGCCATGACCATACCGCCACTTCCTCTTGTCCTGGTCGAACCTCTGGTGCGCGCGGCGCTGGTCGAGGATCTCGGCCGCGCCGGCGACATCACCACGGACGCCATCGTACCGGCCGAGGCGCGGGCCACGACCGCTCTGGTGGCGCGGCAGAGAGGCGTTCTGGCCGGGCTCGATCTGGCGCTGTTGGCCTTCCGCCTCGTCGATCCCGCGATCGCCGCGCGGATCGAGCATCGCGACGGCGATCCGCTCTCGCCGGGCGCGGTCATCGCCATCATCGAAGGGCCGGCGCGCGGCATTCTGACCGGCGAGCGGGTGGCACTCAATTTTCTCTGCCATCTCTCCGGCGTCGCTTCGGCGACGGCCGGCATCGTCGAGGCGATCCGCGGTCAGCGCGCGCGCGTCGTCTGCACGCGCAAGACCATGCCAGGCCTGCGCAGCGTGCAGAAATATGCGGTGCGGGTCGGCGGCGGTGCCAACCACCGCTTCGGCCTCGACGACGCCGTGCTCATCAAGGACAACCACATCGCCGTGGCGGGCGGCATCCAGCCAGCGGTGGAGCGCGCCCGCGCCGGCGTCGGCCATCTCGTCAAGATCGAGGTTGAGGTCGACACGCTGGCGCAGCTCGAAGAGGCAATGGCGGTCGGCGTCGATGCGGTGCTGCTCGACAATATGAGCCCCGAGGAGTTGCGCCGCGCAGTTTCGCTCGTCGATCGTCGCGCCATCACCGAAGCGTCAGGCCGCATCACGCCGGCGACCGCGCCCGCCATCGCCGCGAGCGGCGTCGATCTCATCTCCGTCGGCTGGCTGACGCACAGCGCAACAGTGCTGGATATCGGGCTCGATTATCGGGAGTGAGGGCGGCGTGCCCCTCACCCTCCCGTCGCTGCGCGACGGGCCCCGCCCTCTCCCGCAAGCGGGAGAGGGGTGCTACCCGCCGACGATTTCGAACTGAACGTCGACGTTGCCGCGGGTGGCGTTCGAGTAGGGGCAGATCTTTTCGTGCGCTTCGCGGGCGAGGGCGGTTAGATCGGCTTGCGGCAGGCTGCGATCCTCGACATGCATCTTGACCGCAATGCCGAAGCCGCCGATGTCGCGCGGACCGATCGAGACGTCGCAGGTGATCTTGGCTTTGGTCGCGTCCTTCTTGTGCTGCTTGGCGACGTAATCGAGAGCGCCGCCGAAGCAGGCGGCGTAGCCGGCAGCGAAGAGATGCTCGGGCGTGGCGGTATCGGGCTTGCCCGGGCCGCCCATGGCTTTCGGCACGGAGAGATTGACGCTCACCATGCCGTCGCTCGACTCGGTATGACCGTTGCGGCCGCCGGTCGCGGTCGCGCTGGCGGTGAAGAGCGTCTTGATCTTGTCCATATCCCCTCCGATCGGTTTGGATTGAAGACCGAAGGTGCGGTTTCTAGCAAAACGCCTTGACGCTGGGATCACACAGTTTCGTGACGTGCCTTACCGGGACGCCGCCTGCTTCTTGTCGCGGGCGGCGAGATGGTCGCGCACCAGGATCTCGGCGATCTGCACCGCGTTGAGCGCGGCGCCCTTCCGCAGATTGTCGGCGGCGATCCAGAGATTGAGGGCGTACGGGACCGTCGGATCCTCGCGGATGCGGCTGACGAACACGGGATCCTCGCCGGCCGATTCCTGCGGCGTCACATAGCCCTCGTCGACGCGGTGATCGACGACGCTGACGCCCGGAGCGGCGCGCAGCGCGGCGCGCGCCTCGCCCTCGCTGATCGGCCGCTCGAACTCGACATTGACCGCTTCGGCATGGCCGATGAACACCGGCACGCGCACGCAGGTCGCGGTGACGGCGATGTCGGGGTCGAGAATCTTGCGCGTCTCGACCGCCATCTTCCATTCCTCCTTGGTCGAGCCGTCTTCCATGAAGACGTCGATATGGGGAATGACGTTGAAGGCGATCTGCTTGGTGAAGTGCTCTTTCTTCGGCGGATCGTTGACGTAGATCGAGCGGGTCTGGGTGAAAAGCTCGTCCATCGCCTCGCGGCCGGCGCCCGAGACCGATTGATAGGTGGCGACGACGATGCGCTTGATGCGGGCGAGATCGTGCAGCGGCTTCAGGGCCACCACCATCTGCATGGTCGAGCAATTCGGATTGGCGATGATGCCGCGCTTCTTGTACTGCGCGATCGCCTGAGGATTGACCTCGCTCACCACCAGCGGCACTTCGGGGTCCATGCGGAATTGCGAGGTGTTGTCGATGACGACGCACCCTGCCTTGGCGGCGCGCGGCGCATGCACGGCCGAGACCTTGGCGCCCGGCGAGAACAGGCCGATATCGACGCCCTTGAAATCGAACCTGTCGAGGTCCTGCACCTTCAGCACCTCATCCTCGCCGAAGGAGACCTCGCTGCCGACCGAGCGCTCGGACGCCACGGCGCACACCTCCGAAGCGGGAAAATCGCGCTCGGCCAGGATGTTGAGCATCTCGCGGCCGACCACGCCGGTGGCGCCGACCACCGCTACCTTGAACCCCATACCGCCTTCTCCCGGGAACGGGGCAACTGGCCCCTGTGGGCGCTTCAATTACGCTCTCGCACGCCGATTGACAAGGGGCCGGGGCGGCCCAAAGTGACGGCGCAGGGGTTTTCGGGGAAGACCACATGGCGACCGGATTCAGCAGCTTCGCCGAGTTCTGGCCCTACTATCTCCGCGAGCATGGCCGGCCCGGCACGCGCGCCCTGCACTATCTCGGCACCTCGCTCGGCGTGCTGCTGCTTTTCGGCTTCGTCGCCGGCGGCGGCTGGCGCCTTCTTGTCGCCGCGCCCATCGCCGGCTAC
>JASHUO010000348.1 GCA_030039975.1 Alphaproteobacteria bacterium | reverse complement strand
CGGCACGATCTTCGGCATCGCCAGTGCGAGCCTCTGCTTCGTCGCCGGCGTGGTCATCACCGGCCTCACCGTGCTGTCGAGCTTCCCCGGTGTCCGCATCTACATGACCGAGCAGTTTCCGACCAATATCCGCGGCCGCGGCTATTTCCTGTCGGAGATGCTCGGCCGGCTGGTGGCGGGGATCGCCATCCCCTATTTCATCTCGGGATACACGGCCTCGCCGACGATCTTCTTCGGCACCGTGCTGATCTTCGCACTGCTCGGGGCTTTCGTGCCGCTGCTGCTCGGCCGCGAGACCGTCGGCCAGCTCGAGCTGGTGACGGCACCGGCCGCCGCGCCCGAGGCCGCGGCGCTCGTCGCGCAACAGGCGACGCCGCGCTGAGCCGACGGGGTGCCGTGGTCTTGGCGACTCAATAGCTGCCGCCGTCGACGAGCCAGTTCTGCTGCGTGACCGCGCTCGCCTCGTCCGACGCGAGGAACAGCACGACACGCGCGATATCCTCGGGCACGAGCTTGCGCTTCAGGCATTGCCGGCGCAGCAGCTCTTGCTCGCCTTCCGGCGTCAGCCAGAGCTCGATCTGGCGCTCGGTCATGATCCAGCCGGGAACGACGCTGTTGACGCGAATGCCGCGCGGCCCGAGCTCGCGCGCCAGGGCGCGGGTCAGCCCGACCACGGCGGATTTGGCGGTCTTGTAGGCGACGAAGCTGTCATGGCTCATGAGATAGCTGGCCGATCCCAGATTGACGATCGCGCCGGCGCCCTTGGCCGCCATGTCACCCGCGACCGCTTGCGCCGCGAAGAACTGGTGATCGAGATTGGTGGCGAAACGCTCGCGCCAATAGGCGGGTGTGACCTCTTCCAGCTTATGGCGGTCGTCGCGCGCGGCATTGTTGACCAGAATATCGATGGGGCCGAGCGCGGCGCGCAGCCGCGCGATCGCTTGCGGCAGTGCCGCGAGGTCGCGCAAATCGACCGGCTCGAACTGCACCGAAGCGCCGAGCGAAGCGGCCAGCTTCGCGCCGGCATCGCGGTCGAAATCGAGCAACCCCACCTTCGTGCCCTGGGCCGCGAACGCGCGAACAATTGCGGCGCCGATTCCGCTAGCGCCGCCGGTAACGACAGCGACCTTCGCCGCAAGGCTGGGGTAACGTGCACCGGCTTGATCCATGGAGCCCTCCCTCAGCATGTCATGATGCGGATCGCGCCCGCTGCCGCAATAGGGGCGCGTGGAACATTTCTGGGGCGGATCGAGCACGCAGCGCGCAGGAGAGCCAGTGACAGAATTTGCTGCGATCGCAGAAAATTTCCCGCCGTCCCCGCGAAAGCGGGGACCCAGAGCAGGCGCCCCGATCATCGCATCTGAAAGCTCTGGATGCCCGCTTTCGCGGGCAAGGCGCTGGTTGCTTTGCGGCGTCCCCAGATTCCGGCTCCGCCGCTATGACAGCGACTTTTTCGTGATCTCGTAGACGTCGCGCGAGAGGCTGGGCGTCGCCAGGATCCGCTCGAGCGCTGCCCGCATCTTCGCTTGTCGCGCCGCGTCAAAGCGCCGCCAGCGGCCGAGCGGGGCCAAGAGCCGCGCCGCGACCTGCGGGTTGATGGGGTCGAGCTCGATCGTGCGCGCGGCATGAAAATCGTAGCCGGCGCCGTCGGCGACGTGGTAGCGCAGCGGATTGGCGGCAGTGAAGGTGCCGATCAAGGCGCGCACCTTGTTGGGATTTTTGATCGAGAAGGCGGGATGCGCCAGCAGTGCCGTCACGCGCTGCAGCGTGTCAGGCCGCGCGGAGACGGCCTGCAAGGCAAGCCATTTGTCGATGACGAGCGCATCCCCGCGGAAGCGCGCGTAGAAATCGTCGAGCGCCGCCTGCCGCTCGGGCCCCTCGAGATCGACGAGCAGGCGCAGTGCCGCCATGCGGTCGGTCATGTTGTCGGCCTGCCGGTACTGTGCAACAAGCGTCGAGCGCAGGGCCGCGTCACCCGCCGCGAGCGCGGCGAGATAGGCCAGTGCCGAGTTCTTGAGCGCGCGCCGCCCCGCCTGGGCCGCGTCGGGGCTATAGGCCGCGCTCTCCTGATTGGCCGTATAGACTCGCCAGAGCTCGTCCTTGAGCGCGCCTGCGATCGACCGCCGCAGCGCCTCGCGCGCGTCATGGATGCCTTCGACGTCGATGATTTCCATGCGCTCGGCGAGGTAATCCTCGCCCGGGAGCGCGATCGCCTCGGCGGCAAAGGCCGGCTCGAGCGCGGGATCGCGCAGGATGTCGCGGAGCGCCGGGACGAAGCCTTCGTCAAACGTCATGGCCTCGCCGCGTTGTCGCGCTGCGACGGCGTGCAGCAGCAGATCGGTCGCATATTGCTGGCCGGATTCCCAGCGCGCGAACGGGTCCGGGTCGTGCTGCATCAGGAACGCGCGGATGTTCGCGGCTTGCGGCGCCTTCACGATGACCGGCGCCGAGAAATGGCGGTTGACCGAGAGAGCGCGCGGCTCCGGCAGGTTGACGAAGCGGAAGCTCTGCCGCGCCGCCGTGACGTTGAGCACGCGCTCTTCACTGGCCGAGGCGGCGGACTCACCCTCGAGGCGCAGCGGGATGCTCCGCCCCTGCGCATCGAGCAAGCCGACCGCCAGCGGAATATGCATCGGCGCCTTTTCAGGCTGACCCGGCGTCGGCTTGACGCTCTGCGCCACGGTCAGCTCATAAGCGCCGGTGGCACTGTCATAGCGGCCGCCGATCGCGAGCTCCGGCGTTCCCGCCTGGCTGTACCAGAGCTTGAATTGCGTCAAGTCGACGCCGTTCGCGTCCGCCATGGCAGCGACGAAATCATCGCAGGTGACGGCTTGGCCGTCATGCCGCTCGACGTAAAGTTTCATGCCCTTTTGGAAGCCCGCCTCGCCGAGGAGCGTGTGCATCATGCGCACGACCTCGGCGCCCTTCTGGTAGACGGTCGCGGTGTAGAAATTGTTGATCTCGATATAGGCGTCGGGCCGCACCGGATGCGCGAGCGGGCCCGCATCCTCGGCGAATTGGCGGCCACGCAGCCCGCGCACCGCGCCGATGCGCTCCACCGGGCGCGAGCGCATGTCGGACGAGAACTCCTGGTCGCGGAATACGGTCAGCCCTTCCTTGAGGCTGAGCTGGAACCAGTCGCGGCAGGTGATGCGATCGCCGGTCCAATTGTGGAAATACTCGTGTCCGACCACCGTCTCGATCCCGGCATAGTCCCCGTCGGTCGCGGTCGCGGGGTCGGCGAGGATGTATTTGTCGTTGAAGACGTTGAGGCTCTTGTTCTCCATTGCCCCCATGTTGAAGTCGCTGACCGCGACGATGTTGAAGGAATCGAGATCGTATTCGAGGCCGAAGCGCTCTTCGTCCCAGCGCATCGCGCGCTTCAGCGCATCCATGGCGTAATGCGTGCGCGCCGCCTTGCCATGCTCGACGAAGATGCGGAGCTGCACCTCGCGTCCGGAGCGCGTGGTGAATTTGTCCTCGTGCCAGGCGAGATCGCCCGCCACCAGGGCGAAGAGGTAGCTGGGCTTTGGAAACGGATCGTGCCACACGGCATAGTGCCGTCCGTCGCCGAGCGTGCCTTCCTCGACGAGGTTGCCGTTCGACAGCAGGATGGGACAGGCCGCGCGCTCGGCGCGGATCACCGTGCGGTAGACCGCCATCACGTCCGGCCGATCGAGGAAGTAGGTGATGCGGCGGAATCCCTCGGCCTCGCATTGCGTGCAGAACACGCCCTTGGAGACATAGAGCCCCGAGAGCTGGGTGTTCGCGTCGGGGTGGATCGCGGTCTCGATCTCGAGGGTGAAGGCAGGCGGCGGACGGTGCAGCGTGAGGCTCTTGCCGCCGACGGCGTAATCGCTCGGGTTCAGCCTTTGACCGTCGAGCGCAAGGGAGAGCAGCTCGACTCCGTCGCCGTCGAGCACGAGAGGGCGAATGGCGCCGGCGCGATCATAGGACGCGCGCAGGCGCAGCGTCGCCTTCACCCGCGTCGTCTGCGGCGCGAGATCGAATTCGAGCGCCACGCTGTCGATGAGATAGTCCGGCGGGCGATAATCCGCCCGTCGAATGGGTTCATGGATCTGCGCTTCTGCTTGCGATTGCGTCATGAGGGCCGCACGCTCCGGTGCTCTCGTCGGGGATCCTGCGCCGGAGCCAACGCCAGGGCGGCGCGGTCGGCGCAGGCGATAGCGGTTGATATAATGAATCTTTGGCGCTCCTGGCAGGGTGCCGCGCTTTAGGGGGAGAACCATGTCCCAATCGCCTGAACCCGCGGGCGCGATATCGCGCCCGCCGATGGAACGCGCAGCGCTCGGCGCCATGATGTTGATTGCCTTCGGTACGGCGCTGTCGCTGCTGCTCGCCGCTTGCAACGACACGCATCCCTTGTACGGACCCAATACGCCGCGGGACGGAACCGGCGCGCCAGTCAATCCGATCTACGGCACGCCGATCCCCGGCGCTCCGGAAGGGAATAACGGGATGTGACCGTCGCGAGGGCGGCGTTCGTACCTTCGGTTTGACTCTTTTCGGGGCAAAGCGCCACATAGCGGCTCAAGCGACAACGCTCTTCACCGGGGAGGACCGACGATCATGCTGACGATAGACGCGCAAGTGCACGCTTACGAACGCAACCACCCCGGCCGCCCCTGGGCCGGCACGCTGCACGGGCCGGCGGAAGTCACCGGCGACAACATGGTGGCCGCCATGGACGCGGTCGGTGTCGATGGCGCGCTGTTGGTCTCGCCCTTCTCCATGTACCGCTATGACGGCAGCTACGCGGTCGAGGTTTACGCGGCTCATCCCGGTCGCTTCGGGTTGATCAAGCCGTTCGATCCGACCGATCCCGCCGTTGAAGACAAGGTCGCCCAGTGGGCGGCAACCCCCGGCGCGGTCGGCGCTCGTATCATGTTGGCCCGTGGCGCCCCCGAGGATCCCGCCGATCCCGGCCTCAACCGCATCCTGGCCGCCGGCGCGCGGCACTCCCTCCCGGTCAATCTGCTGTGCTGGGGGCGGCTCGAGCAGTTTGGCGCGCTCGCCGCGCGAAACCCCGAGACGATGCTCGTCATCGATCATGTCGGGCTGCAACAGCCCTTCGAGCCGCCGGCCCCGGCGCAGCCTTTCGCCGAGCTGCCGAAGGTGCTGGCGCTGGCGGACTATGACAATGTCGCGATCAAGATCAGCGGCGCCTGCACGCTGTCGCACCAATCCTTCCCTTACAAGGACATATGGGACCCGCTCGCGCGCATCTTCGACGCCTATGGCTTCGATCGCTGCATGTGGGGCACCGATTGGACGCGCGCCGTCGCGTTGTTGACCTACAAGCAAGGGGTCGAGGCCTTCCGTGTCACGGATCGCCTCTCCGACAGCGACCGCGCCGCTCTGATGGGCGAGACGCTGGCGGAGATTTACGACTGGGAGCCGTCGGAAGAGTGATCGGCGGTTCCGGTGCGGAACGCCGCGCGGCGATGACACGCCGGCGGCGCGCCGACCGTTTGAGCGAGTGCTTTCCACCCTGTTCAATCCGGGTATAGCATCAGGCCAAGGGTGGCATTGATGCCGGGTGTTGCCGGCTGAAGGACGCTCGACCGCCCGGTGAAGGGGACGCCATGACCGCTCCCGCGACCATCGCCGACCGGATCGACATTGCGGGATTGGAGCTGGAGGTGCTGCGCCGCGGCGCCGGACGGCCGATCCTGCTGCTGCACGGCTTCCAGAACCCCGATCCCGGCGCGCGGTTCCTCGAGCTGCTGGCGCGCCGCGCGCGCATCATCGCGCCGTCGCATCCGGGCTTCGGCCGCTCGCCGCGTCCCGACGGGTTCGAGACGGTCTACGATCTCGTGCGGCTTTATCTGGCGCTGCTGGAGAGCCTGCCGGACGAGAAGGTGACGCTGATGGGCTTTTCGTTCGGCGGCTGGCTGGCCGCCGAGATCGCCGTCGCCTGCGCCCATCGCCTCGACCGGCTCATCCTGGTGGACGCCCTCGGCGTGAAGTTCGGCGATCGCGAGAGCGCAGACATTCTCGACGTTTTCAACACTCACCCCAAAGAGGTACAGCGGCGGTTCTGGCATGACGTCCCGCGCTTCGCCCCGGACTATGACGCGCTGAGCGACGAGGCGCTCGTCAGCCTGGCGCGCAATTGGGAAGCGCTCTGCCTCTATGGCTGGCATCCCTACATGTACAATCCGCAGCTCAAGCGCTGGCTCGGCCGCATCGCGGTACCGAGCCTCGTGCTGTGGGGCGCCAGCGACGGCATCGTTTCGCCCGATTACGGCCGCGCCTATGCGGCGCTGATCCCGGGTGCGCGCTTCGCGCTCATCGACGCCGCCGGTCACGCGCCCGAGATCGAACAACCCGAAATGTTCGTCGATCACGTGCTCGGCTTTCTCGAGACCTGATCCCGGCTCGGAGACTTGGCGATGGATGCATGGTGGCAATGTGAGATCCCCTACCCCTACGTGCCGCAGCCGGTGCTCGACGCGGCCGATTCCGTGCGCGCGAGCCTGCCCAACCGGCATTGCGATCCCCGGCTCGCCGCCGATCTCTTCGAGGAGGTGATCGACGAGTTCCTGCTCTGCGATGATCTCGGGCTCAACGTGCTGGCCATCGAGCATCACGCCGGCATCAATTCCTTGATCGGATCGAACCCGATGCTGGTCGGGATCCTGGCCCGCCAGACGCGCAAGGTGCGCATTCTGAGCCTCGGCACGCTGATCTCGCTGCGCAAGGACCCCGTGCGCGTCGCGGAGGAATACGCCACCGCCGATGTGATCTCGCGCGGGCGGCTCGAGATCGGCTTCGTCAAATCGGGCGGGACCGAGATGGCGTCGGCCAACGCCAATCCGATCCACAATGTCGAGCGCTATTGGGAGGCAATCGATCTCATCACCAAGGCGCTCTCGCATCATGACGGGCCGTTCAGTTGGCAGGGCAAGCATTTCACCCATCGCCACGTGAACATCTGGCCGCGCCCCTGGCAGCAGCCGCATCCGCGCATGTGGTCGGCGACCGGCGATCCCGAAACCGCGGCGGAAGTCGGGCGGCGCGGCATGGTGCATGTGCTGGTGCTGCGCGGCCCGGACGGCACAAGGCGCGCCTATGCCGCGCATCGCAAGGCTCGGGCGGAAGCGGGGCTGCCGAAGGTCACCACCGACAATTTCGCTTACGCGGCGCTGGTCTATGTCGGCGATACCGAGGAGGAAGGTCGGCGCGTCGGCAGCAAGCTGCTGTGGTTCCTCAACACCAGCCTCAAATCGGCGCCGCAATACTCGAAATTCCTACCCGGCGCGGCGCCGCCCCGCGCCGCGCCGCAAATCTATCGCACGCGGCCTAAAGCGGATGGCGGAACGCTCAGCCTCGCCAACGCCGAAAAGGGCGTGCCCTCGGCCAGTCAGAACGCGCAGCGGCTGATCTCGATCACTCCCGAAGAGGCGATGGCGCAGGGCATTCTCTTCGCCGGCAATCCCGACAGCGTCTATCGCCAAATCATGGAGTTCTACGACAAGGTCGGCGGCTTCGGCCATTTGAGCCTGGTCGGCCGTTCCGGCCCGATGACCCATGTGGAATCGGAAAAGGGCATTCGCCTCTTCGCGAAGGAAGTGCTGCCGCGCCTCAGAGAGGTGAAGCCGGTCATCGCGGAGTGACGGTCATCTCGGAAAGCGCTGCCATCGCAACAGGTATCTCGCCGTCCCGGCGAAAGTGGGGACCCAGAACAGGCGCACCGATCGTCGGATGCGAAACTCTGGATGCCCGCTTTCGCGGGCAAAGCGATGGTGACCGGGAGAGGCGCCGCGAGATGTGCGCACGCCCTACCGCGCCGCGGTGACGATCTTCTCCAGCTTGATGACGACACGGCGATTCTGGGCCTGGTTTGCCGGGATCGGATTGCCTGCGGCATCGCGATTGGGAACTTTCGGCTCCGTGTCGGCATAGCCGACGGCGCGCAGCCGCTCTGCCGGAACGCCTTGCTCAAGAAAGTAATGCACGACGGCGGAGGCGCGCGCCGTCGACAGCTCCCAGTTTGACGGAAACTGCGGCGTATCAATCGGCGTATCGTCGGTATGCCCCTCGACCCTGATGCGATAGCCCTCGGCCAAGGCGGAAGTGAGTGGCTCGAGAATGCCGCGCAAGATGGCTTTTCCGCCATCGCTCAAGCGGGCGGAGCCGCTGTCGAAGAACGCCGCGCTGCCCATTTCGAACGTGGTGATGCGGTCGCCCTTCGGTGCGCTGCTGGTGCCGGTGCTGGTGCTCGCGCCGGCGCTGGCGTCTTGCGGCGTCTCAGTGGCGACGAGCTCCGGAGGCGGCGTCACGGCGAGGGCGCGGCTCGCCGCGTCATCGGTCTTTACGGCGACGGCCTCGGCTTTGACCGGAGCGGCCGCAGCGTCTGTGGTCTCCTGTGGCGGCGGCGATGGTGCGTCGAGGCGCGTTGCGGCGGCGAGCTCGACCCGCGCATCGCCGTTGTCGATCGCGTGAGCAGGCAGAGGGGCGCGAACCACCGGCGATGCTTCGGGGGAAAGCGGCGGCGGCTGTACGGCGGGTGGGATTTGCGCCATCACCGCCGGCATGGACGGCACCGGCAGCGGCTTCTGCAGGTTCTTTGCCGAGTGCGAGACGATGATGAAGATCACGAAGAAGCAGAGCAGCAGCGTGATCATGTCGGCATAGGTCATCAGCCAGTCGTCGATGTGACTGGCCGGCTCCCGCCGCCTGTGCCCGCGACGGGTCATGCGCCGATCACCTTAAAGCGCGGCCGCGATACCGGCTTGGCATGGCGATCGAAATAGTCGAAGTAGTCATGGTGGTCCGGACGCAGGAAGCTGTTCAGCCGGTCCTGGATCTCCATCGACGATTTCTTGCTCGCCAGCATCATCATGCCTTCGCTGATGAAATGATGGCGAAAGCGTTGGCTCTCGATTTCCTGACGCAGCCGCGCGGCGGCCGGCATATAGACCATGCGCGCCGACAAAACACCGTAGAGGGTCGAGAGAAACGCCACCGCGAGGCTGGGCGCGATGCCGGAGATGTTGTCGCTGAGATTGCCGAGCAGCGCCACCATGCCGAGCAGCGTCCCGACCATGCCGAAGGCCGGGGCATGGCTGGTCATCGCCTGCAGGATGTCGACGACCCGGCTATCGCGCTCGTAGCAGGCCTCGGCCGCCGTTTCCATCATGTCGCGCACATCCGCCGGGGCATATTCGCTGAGCGCCATGTTGAGCCCGTATTTGACGAAGCTGTCGTCGATATCCTCCTCGGCGATGCCCGAGTTCCGCTTCCGCTCGCCGCGGCTGTTGATCATGTCCGACCAGCGGAGGATGTTCGCCAGATCCTGGCGCAGGCTCTCATGCGCCGCCTGCGGCTTGCGAAACATCTGGATGACGGCGTCGAGCGCCTTGCGGACCTCTTCGGCCTCGAAGCTCATGAAGGCGACCGCGATCACGCCGCCGACGACGATCGCGAGCCCGCCGAGGCTGAAGAAGATAAGCAGCCCGCGCGCCCCCAGCGCGATCGGACCGAGCACCAGCAGCAGCCCGAAACCGGCACCGACGATCGGCGCACGCGCATAAGGGGACGCGGACGCAGCGGGCGGATTCGGCATCTCGTCGATTAGGCGCATGGCCCCTCGCGACACTGTGATTCGACAATCGGCTCTCACAAAGCAACTGCCGTGCCACCGGGGGCGTTTCCTAACTCATTGTTCTAAATGACTTTTCCCTGCTTGTGGCGGCACGGAGCGAGGCGCAGGCGCGCGGGGCGGAAAATTTGACCCTGCAAACCTGGCCGGGTTCGTCGCTGCGGCGGGGGAACGCTTTGGGAATTGGTCACACGGCGCAAATAGTCCCTTCACGGCTGCGCCGATTAAGTTTGGCTGGTTTGTGGGGATACTGTCCGCAAGGAGCTGCGCAATCGATCGCCGCGTCCAGCGCGCGCGCCGGTGCCGCGGTGCATTGGAGGGTCGTCGCAACGGACGGGTTGGCCGAATGATGATGATCGGCGAAGCAGAAGGGCTGGGCGGCGACAGGCTCCTGGCGCGCAACGGAGCCGAGGAGACTCCGGGCGGCGGCCACGGGCTGCCCGGGCGCATTCTCCTCGTCGACGATGATCCCGCGATGCGGCAGCTCGTCGCCGACTATCTCGAGGACCACAATATGCGCATCTACTGCGCCTGCCGACGGCAGGAGATGACGCGGCTGCTGGCCAGCTCAGACCCCGATCTCGTGATCCTCGATCTGCAGCTGGGGCAAGAGGACGGGCTCGACCTGCTGCGCGAGATCCGGTCGAGCTCCGACATCCCGGTGATCATCACCACCGGTCATCGGCGCGACGAGATCGACCGGGTGGTTGGGCTGGAGCTCGGCGCCGACGACTATCTGACGAAGCCGTTCGGCCTGCGCGAGCTGCTGGCGCGCATTCGGGCCGTGTTGCGGCGGCGGCAAGCGGCACAGACGGGATTGCCGCGCGACGGGGAGCGCGGCCGCTACCGCTTCGGCGGTTGGCAGCTCGACCGCCGGGCCCGGCGCCTCACCGACCCGAAGGGCAGGCCGGTGGCGCTGACCAAAGGGGAATATGCGCTGCTGATCGCCTTCATCGAGGCGCCGGAGAGACCGCTCACCCGGGAATTTCTCCTGCAAGCGACCCGCGTGCATGAGGACATCTTCGACCGCAGCATCGACGTGCAGGTGCTGCGGCTGCGCCGCAAGCTCGAGGCCGATCCGACATCGCCGCGCGTCATTCGGACCGAACGTGGCGTCGGCTACGTCTTTGCGCTGCGCGTCGAGGTGCTGTGACCGGGGCAAGCCGCGCCGCCGCAGCCCGCCAAGCTACAGCCGTAACCATATTCTCCCTTGCCGAAACGCGACCGCAACGCGCACCCCGCAGGATTTCCCGGTCATCATCGCGGGAGAATGCCATGCGGCGCGCAAACCGAGTATCACACGAACGGTCCTGGCCGGTGCTGGTCAGGTCGGCGGACGAGACGACGGGCTCCATCGAGCCGCCGGCACCCGCCAATGATACGGAATCTACGCCGCCGTGGAGCATCTCCGAACCGGACAGGCTGGCGAACGCGGTCAAAGCGACGGCATCCCGGGCCATGCAAGAGACCCTCCTCAGCTTCGCCCTCTACGGCGCCGCGCTCTATCCCTACTTTGGCGACCCGAGCTGGATTCTCGATCGAGACGATCCGGACGGGTTGACGGAATTCATGTCGCTCACCGCGCAGACGCGACGCCGCGAGGAATGGTCGGGTACGGCGCCGATGCGATCGACAGCCGTGCGGTCTGCCGGCGTTCACCGGGTCCGGTGGACCCGTTCCCTGCTCGCTCGGCTTCGGACGTGGGTGGTTGGAAGCGCGTGGGCCGGTGACTAATTACAGCGCCGGGCGTGCGGTGATGAGCGCGCCGCGTTGGCAATGACGCGATCTCGATTGCCGGCCTTGCACCGGCAAGGGAGGCGCGCGGGAGCATGACGCTGAGGTGAGCGGCATCGACGAGTTTGCACCGCTGGGTGGCAAAGAGGATGACGATGGGTCTGCGAGGCCGATCGATGATATCGGCGCGGCCAGGGACAGGACACGATCGCGGCTGCGCTGCCGTTGGGCATGGGCCGGTTTGATGCTGGTACTGCTCACCGCCGCGGAGCCGGCGCCGGATCCGCAGATCCTCGATGCGCAGCCCCGCGCCGGCGATGAGCCGATCACGCCGATTCCGGCGCCGCCCGCCGCCGATCCGCTGCGCCTCGCGCTGGGCGAGCAGCTGTTTCGAGATCGGCGGTTGTCGCACGACAATCGGCATGCGTGCCTGAGCTGCCACGATATCCATAGCAACGGCGCCGACGGCAAGACCCACGATGTCGGCCGGGATGGAACCGTGCTGCGCATGAACACCAACACGGTCTTCAATGCGGCGCTGAGCTTTCGCCTCAATTGGGAGGGCAACTATCGCACGCTCGAGCAGCAGGCTGAGGCCTCGCTGACCAATCCGAAAATCATGGGGACGAGCATCGACGAGGTCGTCGGCCGGCTCAGCGCTGATCCGGAGATGGTGCGTCTATTCGGTGCGGCATACGGACATGGGCCGGATCGCACCAGCCTGTTGGACGCTATCGCAACCTACGAACGTTCACTGCTGACGCCCGGGAGCCGCTTCGACCGTTGGCTCCGCGGCGACGCGTCTGCGCTTTCACCCGAGGAACAGCATGGCTACCAGCTGTTCAAATCCCTCGGCTGCATCTCCTGTCATCAAGGCGTGAATGCCGGCGGCAATCTTTTCGAGCGGCACGGCATCTTCCACCCGCTTGCCGCGCCGACGCCGGCGCTCCTGCGGGTGCCGAGCCTGCGCAATGTCGCCGAGACCCCGCCCTATTTCCATGATGGCAGCGCCCCGACATTGGCGGATGCGGTGCAGCGGATGGGAGCAGCCCAGCTCGACCACCCGCTGCAGAAGCCGCAGATCGACGCGATCATCGCCTTCTTGAACACGCTGACCGGGACCTACCGCGGCGCTCCCGTGGTAGCGCCGCCGCCATGAGGCTTTCGCCGGCAGCGGCAGCGGTACCGCTTCTCGTCCTGCTGCTGACATGGCTGTCATGGCGCGCGCTCGACCCCGATGCGGAGCGGTTCGACCGGGCACTCGGCGCGCTCAACCAGCTTTCGATGGCGGAAAGCGGGCTCCATCGCGATGTCCTGCGGGCGCGCGCCGGCATGTTGCACAATTACGATCCGATCGTGAGCGACGTGAACGCCATCGACGACGAGCTCCGTCGACTGCGCGCCGCCGCCGCGGTCGACGCGAAAACCGCCGCGGCGATCGATCGCCTCGCAGCATCCATCGCTCGGCAAGAGACGCTCGTCGAGCAGTTCAAGACCGACAACGCGCTGCTGCAGAATTCGCTCGCTTACTTCGAGCGGTTCAGCGCCCGGTTGGGCGCGCCGGACCAGACCGGACCGATCGCGCCGGCGGTGAGCGCGCTGGCGGCGGCGATGCTCCGCTTGTCGCTCGACACCTCGCCCGTCGTGGCGCGCGAAGTCGAGGATCGGCTGGACGTGCTGGCGACCGGGCCCTTCGCGCCTGAGGACGCCGAGCTGTTGCAAGGGCTGCTCGCGCATGGGCGCATGCTGCACGACTTGCTGCCCGCCACCGATGCGATCGTGAAAGCGCTGTGCGCCGTGGCGCGCCAGCAGAACCAGACGGCGGTGCGGGCGATGGTCCTGGCGCAGCAAAGCGCGTCGCGGAGGATTTCGCGACGCTTCCGGACGCTGCTCTACCTCACCTCGCTCATGCTGGTCGCGCTCTTGGTCCACCTCGCGTTG
>JASHUO010000347.1 GCA_030039975.1 Alphaproteobacteria bacterium | reverse complement strand
TCGTGGCAGGGATTGATATCGCTCCAGGTGTTGAGGATGGCGATGACCGGCTTGCCGGCATAATCCTCGGCGGAATATCCCATCTGCTTGGTGCGCGAGCGATGGCCGAAGGAGCGCATGTCCTTGGCGCCATACCAGCGCGCGCTGCGCAGCTCGTCATACGTCTTGCGGCGCGATGTCATCGTCCCTCCCCGCCTGGTGGCTTTCGGGCAGTGAAGCGGCGGGGAACCGGGCTGTCAATCGAGCCCGGCGCATGGCTGCCGGGTCATAAAGCAGGGGCCGGCAACACCGCCGGCCCCTGCCGTTCCTCAGGAAAAACGCTTAAGCGACGCCGCGCGGCGTCAGCGCTTCAAGGCGCACATCCCGGCTGAGGGGCCGGATCGCCTCGCGCAGCGGCACATGGATGACTTCGCCAGGCTGATACTCGGGATCGGCGAGGCTGGAGCCGACCGTCATCAGCGTCATATGAATGGTGTTGGCATCATGCTCGCCGAGGAGCCGGGCGACCACCGCAAGCTCGGTGACAAGCCGGTCCTGCACCCCCACCCCCGCCTGGTTCATCGAGTCGATCAGCGCATCGAGGCCGGTGATCAGAATCTCCGCCCCCTCCTCCACCGGACCCGCGACCGGGACTGCGGCAAGGCGCAGCGGCGGCGGCTGGAGCGTGCCGGCGATTTCCAGCGCCCAGGTCTTCACCGCGTCGAGATAGACGGATTTGTGACGGCGGTGATGGGTCGAGGCGGCGGCGGCAATGACGGTCGCAAGCGCCGAGAGCCGATCCTCTTCACCGAGATTGAGCTCGCCGAACTCCGCCAACAGGTCGCGCAAACGGGTTTCGGTCGCCGGGCCTACCGCGGCCAGCGCAGTGTTGATGGTTTCGGCCAAGGAACTCATGTTGCCTACCCTCCCCAGGGGATCAAATCGATCTTGCTGGGCGAATCTTAAGATTTGGTTGCGATTTCTCTCAAATGCTTGCCTTCCTTTTTGCATTCACTTGGTCTCTTCAATGAAACCGATCGTATTATTTGCGTTGCCTCGAATTCGCGGAAAAGTTTCGCAAAGTCCGTGCAAGCGGCCCTATCCCGTGTTATCCAAACGTTAACCAGGATGGTGAAGACTGGCGTTCAGGCGACGCGAGGCTCGCATTACTCGGTGCAAGGTTGGCGATGATGGATCCTCAAAACGCACTTTCGGACCGCAATCTCGAAGCCAACACGACCTTGTCGCTGAAGCGCGAACCGGCCTGCTTCGCCTTCCTGTCGAGCCGCTCGGTCACCGCGCCACAGCCCATCGATTCGCTCAACCTCGATCTTGCCTCGGTCGACTATTTCGGTGGCCGCGCTTCGCTCTGGGCGACACTCGAAGTGCGCTCTGGCGCCACCAACGAGCAGCCGACGGCGGTGCTGGGCTTCGACGAGACCTTCTTGCGTCCTTTCACCCGGGCGCTGATCGAAGCGGCGGCGAGCCGCCATCCTTACCGCATGACGATTCTGCGCGAAGCGGGTGAGAACGAGCGGCAGCGCGTCGTCGAATATGTCACCGGCCCCGGCGTCGCGCTGACCGAAGTCATCCTGACGCCGCACGACACCGTTGTCGTGGTCTCCGGCCGTGCGGGCGAGGATGCTGAAGAGGAGACCCTCTTCCAGCTGCCGCGCAGCGACAGCTTCATGCGCGCGTTCGTCAAGGTCACCTGCCAAGCTGATCAGGCGCTCCGCGAGACGCTTGCCGAGAGCGAGAAGCTGGCCCGCCGCCGCGCCGGCGCGCCGTCCTGACCACTCGCCCCGCGCTGGGGCGCGGGTGAGCGCTTTTTTCGCACCACCACTCTTCCCGTCCACGAGCGCTACAGCAGGCTCGGCGCCCGGTAGAGGATGCTGCCGTCGGGTCTTATCGTCGCATCGGGAGTGAGTGCCGCCGGCTCGATCTTGCCGTCGAGGATGTGGCGCACGTCGAAGCCCGCGGCGATGAGGTAATCGGCGATGATGCGGCGGTGGCACCGCCACCACACCGCCTCGGCACACATCACCGCGACGCTATGCTCCTGGGCGAGGCGCCGGAGCGCGGCGAAGCCGGCGCGGAAGTCGTTCGTCTCGGCGTAATCGGCGTAGTTGCGGAAGGCGGGCTCGCGCCACAGGGTGTGCGGCGAGTCATCGTGCCGCGGACCGCGCCTTCCGCCCAGCGCCGGGAAATGACGATAGCCGATTCCGGCTTCGGCGAGCGCGCGGGAAAGCGCCGCTTCGTTGAATTGCGGATGCCGGCGCGAAAACGGAAAGCGGCGCACATCGGCAACGCAATCAACCGGCGCGCCGCGCAGCAGCGCGATGAAAGCCCCGATCTCCCGCGTCGAATGCCCGATGGTGAAGACGGTCATGCCCGCACTATAACGGGCGCGGCCGGCGGCGCGCTGCCGCTATCCGGCGGCACGTTTCGGCGCGGTCTCGAGCGCTCCCAAATCGACCGAGGCGATGAGGGCGCCATAGGGCGGCAACACTGCTGCCGCACCATCGACGAGCGCGGCGAACCCGTGATCGCCGAGCGGCGTGATCTCGGGAAGCGACGCGACATCGACGCGCACCGCGCGACCGCTCGGATTGAAGATGAGCAGCAGCCGCTCGTCATCCGCGCTCCGCGTGAATCCCACCAGCGGCGCTGGCAGATCGAGCAGCGTCAGATCGCCGCGGACCAGCGCCGGATGGGTGTTGCGCCACGCCACGAGCCGGCGCCAGGCGCGAAGCGGCGAACGCGGATCCGCCTCCTGCCGGGCGACCCCGGCGGCGCGGTGCGCCGACGGTACCGGCAGCCACGGTTCGCCTTCGGTGAACCCGCCATGCACCGCATCGCCATCCCAGGGGATCGGCGTGCGGCTGCCGTCGCGGCCGCGGAATTCGGGAAAATACGCGATGCCGAAGGGATCGCGCAGATGCTCGGCGGCGAGCATCGCCTCGCCCAGGCCGAGTTCTTCGCCCTGATAGACGCAGAGCGCCCCTCTGAGCGAGAGCAGCAGCGCCATGAGCAGCCTGACGCCGGCGGAATTGGGCGCGGCCGCTTCGCCCGCTGCGGCCCAGCGACTCGCCGCGCGCTCGACATCGTGATTGCTGAAGGCCCAGCAGACGCCCTCGCCCTTGCCCACTCCGGCGATCTCGCCGAGAGCGGCGCCGAGCGCCTCGCCGGCATCGCCGCTGCGCATCGGCCGCAGCGTATAGGCGAGATGGAGACCGCTTCTGCCGGTATAGCGCTCGATCCGGCGATAGGCGCCGTCCTGGCTCGAAACCTCGCCGAGCAACAGCGTGCCGGGACGCGCATCGGCAAGCGACCGCAGCCTTTCGATCAGCGCATGAGGCTCCTCCTGCATCATGTCGTAAAGGTGCTGCTGTAGCCCGAAGGGCTTTGCCGGCGGCAGGCCGCCAGGAAGCGCGCGCGGCGGATTGTCGCGCAACGCCTCGTCATGCAGGAGGAAGTCGATGGCATCGAGGCGGAAGCCGTCGACGCCGCGATCGAGCCAGAACCGTGCGATCTCCAGCAACGCCTCAATCACCTCGGGATGGCGCAGATTGAGACTCGGCTGGCTCGCCAGGAAATGGTGAAGATAGTACTGGCGGCGGCGCGGCTCCCAACTCCAGGCGGAGCCGCCGAACACCGACAGCCAGTTACAGGGCGGCGTGCCATCCGGTTTGGCGTCGGCCCAGACATACCAATCGGCGCGTTCCTGCTGCCGCCCGGCGCGGCTGTCGCGGAACCAGGGATGCTGATCCGAGGTGTGACCGCAGACGAGATCGGTCATCACCTTGAGGCCCAGCGCATGGGCGCGCGCCGAGAGCCGGTCGAAATCCTGCAACGTGCCGAAAACCGGATCGACGGCACAGTGATCGGCGACGTCATAGCCGAAATCGCGCATCGGCGAGAGGAAGAAGGGCGAGAGCCAGATCGCATCGACGCCGAGCGAGGCGACATAGTCGAGCTTCGCCGTAACGCCGGGCAGATCGCCGACGCCATCGCCGTTGCTGTCGTAGAAGCTGCGGGGATAGATCTGGTAGATGATGGCGCCGGGCCACCATTCGTTCTTCTTTTGCATGTGCGCTTCGTTCTCCGAAGTCCGGCTGGGGATTTCTTCAGAGAACGGATAGCGCCGGAGACCTTGCCGAAGCGTGAACGGCTCGCCCTCCGCCGGTAACGACAAGGCTCGCTGCCACCGCTCCGCGCGGCGACCCGGCACTCCATCCCCTCGCCCGCCCGACGCTGCTCCGCAGCGCGTCCGGGCCTACCGATGGAGTGCCATCGTCATCGACTCGGCTCCGCCGTCAGAGCCGTATCGGGTCACCAGGAACCGATTTTATTCTATTCGCCACCCCCCGCGAAAGCATGGGTCCATAAGCGTGGATTTCCGCTTTCGCGGGAATGACGATATAGAAAGCAAGCGATTCGACTCGAGCAGACAGCCTCTAGTGCCCCGGCATGGTGGTGCCGCTGGCCGGCATCTGGCTATTGGCCTGGCTCAGCCGATCCAACTCCTGGCGGTTCAGCTCTTCCGCCATATTGTCGTTGGACGAGGCACTGGTGCCCTTCTTCGCCCGCGCATGCTGGCTGGAATGCATGGCCTTGTGCTTGGCCGTGCCGTGGTGCGTCATCGCGGGGGCCTGTTGCTGGTCGGTGCCTGCATTCTGCGCCGCGGCCGGCAATCCAGCGGCGAGCAGAGCGGCGATGGCGACGCCGCCAAGTAGATGTCTCATCGAGGATCCTTTCCCTGATCGGAGGCCTGTCGCTCCGGCGCAGCGCGCCGGCTCATCGCCTTGGAAACGACCTAACCGCTGGTTTGTTCCGCAGCGCTTCAGGCTCGCGCAATCGACGGCGCCTGCGCTCGTGCGACCCCGCGTTAGAAGCGGCGCAGCAATACCCATGATGCGGCGCTCGCGACGGGCGCGCCGCAGCGCCCGGCGAGCGCTGCCGCATGCTCCGGCGCGGCGAGCAGGAAATCGAAGCGATAGGCCGTCACGTCGGCGCAGCCTTCGGCAAAGACGGCGTTGCGGAATTGAACGCGGCGGTACCATTCGACGATCTGGGCATCCGTTGTCGGCACGAATTTCCACAACACCAGAGCGGCGCGGCCGCTGCGCCGTTCGACATCGAGGAAACCGGGTTCGAGGGCGGGATCGATCAGCACGACACTGCCGGGCGGCGTCTCTCGCGCCAGAGCTGCGATGAGCTCGGCATGGGCGCCGTCCCTCACCGCCGCGACATCTTTCGTCACGCGCGTTGCGGCCCCGAGGAGAAACGCGGGACCGAGCAGCGCCAACGCCATCAGGCGAAGCGCCGTAGCGTGGCGCAGCTCGAGCCGGCTCAGGGCCGCCGTAACCAGGCAGAGCCACAGCAGCAGAATGAGCGCCGCCGGCCGGAAGAGATAGAACTTGCCGAGAGCGCCGGTGTCGCGATCGACCGCCGCCGCGGCGAAGGTCAGCGCAAGGTAGAGCAGCAACAGCGCGAGCCACAGCGCCAGCGGTCTGAGGCGCCCCGTTTCGGGCAGACGCCGCAGGACGAAGCAGGCGGCGAGCATGCCGCCCGCCAGCAGGACCCCGGGGAGCCAGCGCAACAGGAAGCGATGCGCGTCGACGAAGGGCGCGGTGTGATGCGGCAGGCGCAGGATCGAATAGATGACATCCGCGGATGGCAAACCCGAGGGTATGGCGGCTGCCTCTGCGCCGAGCCTTGACCAGGCGATCCAAGCCATCAGCGGCGCCACGAGAAGCGCGAAGAGTCCGGCGGCCGCCGCGGCCGGGCGTAAGGCGCGCCGGTCTTCGACGAGGCGGAGCAGAAACGCCGCAGCGCACCAGAAGCCGCCGACCAGGAAGTGGAAATACGTCGCCGCGGCAAAAAACAGCACAGCGCGACTGAGGCTGCCGCCGCCGATCACCACGGCAAGGCCAGCGAGAACGAGGACATAGGCGGCGACCTTGGCTTCGGCGCTGTAGAACAGCCATTCCTCGCCGAACATGGTCTGGCCAAGCAGCGCGAAGACGATGACGACGAGGACGCCCTCGAGCGCATCGAGGCCGAAGCGGCGGAAGAGCACGTTGAGCGCCAGCGCGTAGGCGAGCGCGGCAGCTAAGCGCGCAACGATCTGCGCCTTGCCATAGCCGAGCCCGGCGATCAGCCAGCCCAAGAGATGATCGGCGACAAAGCGGTGGTGCGAGCTGTCGAAGACGGCGGTTTCCGGCAGGGCGGGCGCCGCCGCGATGCTGTTCAAAGCGAGCTGGAAATAGTTCTCCTCATTGCCGGACAGCACGCCATCGGGCGGAATGAGGCAGAGCAGCAGCAGGAACAGCGCGGCAATCGCCGCGGCCTCGTGCCGCCACGAGCCGTCCCGCACCACTATGCGCCGGTGCGCTCAGGCCCGCTTCGCCAGCACGCGCTCCACGAGCCGCGCCCAGTAGGAGGCGCCGACCGGCAGGATCTCGTCGTTGAAGTCGTAATGCGCGTTGTGCAGGCCGGCGCCGTTCTTGCCGTTGCCGATGAAGACATAGGCGCCGGGCTTCGCCTGCAGCATGAAGGCGAAGTCCTCCGAGCCCATGGTCGGCGTCAGGTCGCGGTCGACATTGCCCTCGCCCACCACCTCCGACGCGGTCGTCGCCGCGGTTTCGGCCTCGGCGGCGGTGTTGACGGTGGCGGGATAGCGCCGCTCGTACCGGATCTTGACGCTCGCCCCCATCGCCGTCGCGACGCCTTCGGCGACGCGGCGAATGCCGGCTTCGATCGCGTCTTGCAGCTCCGGCTTGAAGGAGCGTGTCGTGCCGCGCAGCACCACCTCGTCGGGAATGACATTCCAGGTGTCGCCGCCATGAATCTGCGTCACGCTGACGACAGCGCTGTCGAGCGGGGCGAGCGAGCGGCTGGTGATGGTCTGCAGTCCGGTCGCGATCTGCGCCGCGGCAACCACCGGATCGATGCCGAGATGCGGTAGCGCCGCATGCGTCCCCTTGCCGGTGACGATGATCTCGAAGATGTCGAAGGACGCCATCATCGGACCGGCGCGGAGCGCGAATTTGCCGGCCTGCATGCCTGGCCAATTATGCATGCCGAAAACCGCTTCGACCGGGAATTTCTCGAACAGGCCGTCCTCCACCATGACGCGGCCACCGCCCTCGTTCTCCTCGGCCGGCTGGAAGACGAAATGCACCGTGCCGGCGAAATTGCGCGTCTCGGCGAGATAGCGCGCCGCGCCGAGCAGCATGGTCGTATGCCCGTCATGGCCGCAGGCATGCATGCGGCCGGCATTTTGCGAAGCGTAATCGACGCCGTTCTGTTCATGGATGTGGAGCGCATCCATGTCGGCGCGCAGCGCGATGGCGCGCGGGCCGGGCGCGTTTCCCCTAAGCGTTCCGACGACGCCGGTGCCGGCGAGGCCGCGATGCACCTCGATGCCGAACTCCTGGAGCCGCTTGGCGACGAACTCGGAGGTCCGCTTCTCTTCGAAGGCGGTCTCGGGATGGGCGTGGAGCTCGTGCCGCCAGGCGGTGAGATCCTTATGGAAATCGGCAATGCGGTTGACGATGGGCATGAGCGCTCCTGGGCGATCCCTTCAATCGATCTTCTGGATGATCTCGAGGCGGTTGCCGCCGGGATCGCGCAGATAGAAGCGGCGCAAACCTGCGGTCGGCTGCCGGTCGGGGATGATGTCGAGCCCGCGCCGGCGCAGCTCCTGCTCGACCGCGTCGAGATCGGCCACGTCATAAGCGATGTGGCGGCGCGATGTGCCGTTGGCGGCGGGATCGACGTCTTCCAGCGAGACGTGCAGCTGCACCGCGCCGAGCTGGTACCACATGCCGCCATTGCGCGCGAGCTCAGTCGGCTTCGCAATCTCGCGAAAGCCCAGCCCCTCCCCGTAGAACCGCCGGGTTTCGGCCTCGAGCGTGCGCGGCACGGTGATCTGCACGTGATCGATTCGGAAGCGCGGCTCGCCCATAGGTTCCTCCAGCCGGTAAGATGCTAGCGGAGGGGGTGGCCCCCTTCAACCAGCGCCCCCGCTCGCGACTTGACCTGTGGCCGCCGAACCAGGGACGATAGGGCAATAGAGAAGAACGATTGGGACGCATGATCGGGCATGCAGGATCTTCCGTCGCACTCGCTTGAAGCGGCGAGCATCGAGACCCGCACTTCTTGGGTCGTTGCTTTTGCCGCCCTTGCCATCATGAGCATCTCCTACGGCGCGCCTGTCGTCGCCGTGGTGGCGCTGAAACAGATCGCCGCCGACCTCGGCAGCGAACGCTCGGTGCCGTCGCTCGCTTATTCGCTCGCTTGGCTTGGCACCGCGGTGGGCGGCCTCGCCATGGGCCGCATCGCCGAGCGGATCGGCGTGCGCTGGACCGCCGGCTTCGGCGCCCTGATGGTCGGGCTCGGGCTTTGCGTCGCGACCGGCGGCTCGCCGTGGCGGCTCTATGTCGGGTATGGGCTGCTGGTCGGCCTCATCGGCAACGCCGGCATCAACGCGCCGCTTTATATCTACGTCAGCCATTGGTTCGATCGGCGCCGCGGCACGGCGCTGGCGCTGATCTCGAGCGGACAGTATGTCGCCGGCGCGATCTGGCCGCCGCTCTTCGAGCGCGGCATCGCCCTGTTCGGCTGGCAATGGACAATGACGCGCTTCGGCGCTTTCGTTGCCATCGCGGTGCTGCCGCTGGCGCTGCTGCTGCGGCGGCCGCCCGCGAGCCCTACCGCATCGTTCGCCGCGGTTGGCCGGTCGAGCACCGCCGTGCTGGGCTGGCGACCCGGTGTGGTGCTGGGCTTGCTCGCCGCCGCCGGATTCTGCTGCTGTGTGCCAATGGCGATGCCGCAAGGCCACCTTGTCGCGCTTTGCACCGATCTCGGCATCCCCGCCGCGCATGGCGCAGCGATGCTGTCACTGTTGCTCGTTAGCGCTTTCATCAGCCGGCAATTCTGGGGCTGGGTCGCCGACCGGGTCGGCGGGCTCCGCACGGTGCTCGCCGGCTCGGCCTGCCAAGCGGCGGCGCTGACGGCGCTCGCCCTCACTCAGGACGAGACCGGGCTCTTCATCGTCTCTGCCGTGTTCGGCTTCGGCTTCAGCGGCATCATCCCGGCTTATGTGCTCGCAATACGCGAGCTTTTCCCTGCCGCCGAGGCCGCTTGGCGCGTCCCCGTGCTGCTGCTCTTCAGCGGCTCGGGCATGGCCGCCGGCGGCTGGCTCGCCGGCGTCATTTACGATTATTTCGGCTTCTACGGCCCGGCGCTGGCCACCGGCATCGGCTTCAACCTGCTCAATCTCGCGCTCGTGGGCACCTTGGTCGCGCGGCAACGCCTGCAGCCCTATCGCGCCGCGATCGCGTGATGGAGGCTAACCCTTGCTGCCGACGAGCGCGAACATCGCGCCTGGCGGATCCATGCCCTGGAGGATCCAGCTGCCGCCCGGCACTTGCATCGGGCCGTTGATGATCTTGCCGCCGGCCGCAGTGACGCGCTGCGCCGCCGCGTCGATATCGCCGACATTGACGTAGTAGAGCCAGAACGGCGCCTTCACCGCCGGCGGCCTGTTGAACATGCCGCCCATCGGCTGTCCACCGATGGTAAAGAGCTGATAGGTGCCCATGGCGCCGATATCGACGGCATCGCCCTTCTGCCAGGAGAAGAGCTCGCTGTAGAAGGAGAACGCTTTCGGCCAATCATTGGTCACCAGCTCGTGCCAGCCGACACGGCCCGGCGCGCCTGGGTCGACGGGCCGACCAGGCTCCTCGCTCGGTGGCTGAAACAAGGCGAACGCCACGTGTTGCGGATCAAGCACGACGGCAAAGCGGCCGACATTCGGAATGTCGCTCGGCGGGACATGCACCGTCCCGGCGAGCCGCGCTACTTTCGCGGCGGCGGCGTCGACATTGGCGACGCCGATATAGCCGAGCCAGCTCGGCGGCGCTCCGCGCTTGCGCACCTCCTCCGGCTGTTGCATCAGCCCG
>JASHUO010000346.1 GCA_030039975.1 Alphaproteobacteria bacterium | reverse complement strand
CATCACCGTCTGAAGCCCGAGGAGCGCGCCGCGCTCGGCATCGATGACGGGCTGGTGCGGCTCTCGGTCGGTCTCGAGGATGCGGCCGATCTGATCGCCGATCTCGACCAGGCGCTCGCCGCGGTGTGATGAAGGGGTGCTGAGCGCGAAGAAGATCGCTTACGACGCGGACATGATGTGCTGGACGGCGCGGTAGGCGAAGACCAGCGCCGGGCCGAGGGTGATGCCGGGCCCTGGATAGGACCCGGCCATGAGCGAGTTCATGTCATTGCCACAGGCGTAGAGGCCTTCGATCGCCGTCCCGTCGACGCGTAGCACGCGCGCGTCACGGTCGGTGCGCAGACCCGTGCTGGTGCCGAGGTCCGCGGGATAGACCGCAACGCCGAAGAACGGCGGCTGCTCGATCGACCGCAGGCAGGGGTTCGGCCGGTTGTTGGGATCTCCGTTGTGCCGGTCGAACGCGGTCCCGCCCTTGCCGAACTCGTCGTCAAACCCTCGGGCGCAGCCGTGGTTGTGCCGGTCCACGGTAGCGCGGAGAGCTGCGGGATCGATGCCGAGCTGCGCCGCGAGCCCCTCGAGCGACGGCGCGGCGCGCAGATATCCCACATCGACAAAACGCCGCAGCGTCGCCTCTGAACTGCCGGGATGGACCAGTCCCAGGCCGTAATCGCGGATGAAGGCGCGGTCGCAAAGCAGCCAGGCCGGAATTGTCGGGACGGCTTCGTGCGAGCGGAACATCGCCTCGACGAAATCATGGTACGAGACCGCTTCGTTGACGAAGCGGCGCCCGGCCGAATTGACGGCGACCAATCCGGGCTTGGCACGGTCGAGGACGATATGCGGATAGACCGTGTCGCCCCGTTGCGCGCGCAGGACGGAGGCGGGCATCCAGAAAGCGGCGCGGCCCGCGTCGCCCAATGCCGCGCCGACGGCGCGGCCGGCCGCGATACCGTCACCCGCATCGCCGGCGAAGGCGAGGCTATGTTCTGCTCCCGGACGGTCGAGCAGCGCCGCCCGCAATTCGTGACTGTGCGAAAACCCACCCGTGGCGAGCACGACCCCGCGGCGGGCAAGAATGCGACGGCGCACGCCGGCGATGTCGACAACCGCGCCGGTGATACGCCCTCCGTCCGCAAGCAGCTCAACCAGCCGCGAATGCAGCGCCAGCGGCACCTCGTTCCGGCGCAAGCTGAAGAGCAGTCGTGCCACCAGGGCATTGCCCATGATGAGGCGCGTGCCGCGATCGAAGCGGATCCGGTCGACGGCATGCCGCAGGACGACGCCCGTGACGTGGCGAAACGATGCAAGAGAAGCGAACGGCTTGACGAAATGCGGGATGTCGTCGCGCCCGAGCATCAGCCCGCCCAGCACCATGAAAGGCGCGATCGGCGGCCTCACCAGCGCGAAATCGCGGCCGAGGCGCCTGCCGTCGAAGGGCAAAGCGGCAAAGGCGCGCCCGTTGGCGCTCCATCCCGGCAGGTCGGGATGGTAGTCCGGATGCGGTACGACAGGCCGAAATTTCACCTCGGTGCGGCTTTCGAGGCAGTGGAGGGCCGCCGCCCCGCTTTCGAGAAATGCCGCGCGCAGATCCGGGCTGCCGCGGTTGCCGATCTCAGCCTCCAAGTAGCGGGCCGCCGCGGCCACGTCTTCATCGTCGCGCGCCCCCGGAATCCACACCGTACCCGCCGACGTCGCCGTCGTGCCGCCGACCTTGTCCGTTTTCTCGCAGATGAGGGGGCGTAATCCCTGAAGTGACGCAAAGAGGCCCGCGCACAGGCCCGCCATGCCCGCGCCGAAGACGAGGACATCGGGTTCCGACTCTAGCGCGGCCGCCACCGGAGCGCGGCGCCTCTATTGCAGCAGGTCAAGCATGGCGTGGACCGCCACTCTGTAACCGGCGGCGCCGAGCCCGGCGATGACCGCGGTCGCAACCTTCGAGACGTAGGAATGGTGGTAATAAGGCTCGCGGCGATGGACGTTGGAGATGTGCAGCTCGATAATCGGCCCGGGAAACATCTTGAGGGCGTCGAGCACCGCAATCGAGGTGAAGGTGAACGCCGCGGGGTTGATGATGATGCCGCTGCCTTTGTCGGTCGCCTCGTGGATCCATTCGATCAGCTCATACTCCTTGTTGGTCTGCCGGAATTCGATGGCGTGGTCCCGCGCCGCTTTGCGACACATCTGCTCGACCTCGCGCAAGGTGGTGTGGCCGTAGATCTCCGGTTCCCGGACGCCAAGGCGGTTGAGGTTGGGACCGTTGAGGACGTAAATGGGATTGGCCATGGGTCGAACTCCCTGCGGTTGCTGGATCGGCGCGAGTGACGGCGGGCGGCGGACGTCCTTACGCTTGGCCTTCGGCCGATAGGCTTTGGCCTGTCATAAAGTAACTGATTAGCTCACCATGTGCAGAGCGGTATCGACCGCGAGCGAGTTGGTGCGGCTCTCGGTCGGTCTCGAGAATGCCGCCGATCTGATCGCCGATCTCGACCAGGCGCTCGCCGCGGTATGAGCCGCCGAACGGCGGTCGCCGAAATCAATTGTTGACGTCCGCGCGCCGAATCGTTGGGGTGAGTCGCACAATTTCGAGCGCAAAGGGGGGACGCGCATGACTCGCAAGCCAAACATCGGGTGTGCCGGCGCGCCGCGCCGCGGTTTGACGGCAGGCATAGCTGTCGCCGCCGTGGTGTGCTTGGCCATGGCTTCTCGGCCCGCCAGCGCTGCTACGAGCTGCGCCAGCGAGGCGATCGCAGCGCTCAATGTCCCCAACGCCACCATCACCTCGGCGACGCAGATCGCGGCCACGGCGTCCGATCCCGCCTATTGCGACGTGCTTGGTACGCTCAAGACCACGGGCGAAGGTGCGCCGGCCGGTTCCGCGCAGTTCGAGGTGAAGCTGCCGGCCGCGTGGAACGGCAAGTTCCTGTATCTCGGCGTCGGCGGCTTCGCCGGCGCGCTGAGGCCGGCGGTTAACGGCGTCGATCTGCAGGAGGCGCTGCCGCAGGGCTACGCCGTCGCCATCTCCAATACCGGTCACGTCGGCAAAGGGCCATTCGACGCCGATTGGGCCATCGATGCGCCCGGGCACCTCGACCGCGGCAAGCTCGCCGACTATTACTTCCGTGCCACCCACGAGGTGACGGTCGCGGCTAAGCGGCTGGTTCAGCGCTTCTACGCCGCGCAAGCCATTCGCCGTGCCTATTTCGACGGATGCTCCAATGGCGGCCGCATGGGCCTCATGGAGGCCGCGCGCTATCCCGATGATTACGACGGCATCATCGCCGGGGCGCCTTATATGGACGTGCCCGGAACCAATCTCTCGGCGTTCAGCCGCGCCAGCGCGTTTATCGCCGCCTATATACCGCCGCCGCTGCTGGCCAAGGTCGACGCCGCGGTGCTCGAGAGCTGCGATGCCAGCGACGGCGTCAAGGATGGGCTGATCCAGACTCCCGCGCGCTGCGCCTTCGATCCGGCGGTGCTGCAATGCAGGGCCGGCAACACGGCGGATTGCCTGAGCGAGGGTCAGGTGGGCGCGCTCAAATCCTATTTCTCGGCCATCCGCGACACGCGCGGTCATGTCGTCTATCACGGCATGTCGGTGGCCAACCTGTCATCCGAGTTCGGGCTGGTGCCGTGGGAGGAGACCGCGCCACCGAGCGATCCCGGGGCCGCTGAACCCTGGGGCAGCGGCACATCGCCCCTCATCTGGGCGGCGGCCGATGGGACGGCGCGCTTTTTCATCTACGCAAATCCGGGCTTCGACACGCGCCGGCTCGACGTCAAGGGCAACGTTGCCGGCGCCGATATCGTCGCGCAGTATCGCGGGACGCTCGCGGTGGCGAGCACGGATGATCCGGCCAGGCTCGCCGCGTTCCTGGGCAAGGGCAAAAAGCTGATCCTCTATCACGGTTTTGCCGATGCGGCGCTGTCGCCCTACACAACGATCCACTACTACCGTTCACTCGCTCGCAGGATGGGCGGCTATGCGCAGGCCCAGCGGCAGGCCCGCCTCTTCATGGTACCGGGCCTCGCTCATTGCCGGGCGGGCCCCGGCCCCAACAGCTTCGACATGCTGGGCGCGCTCGACGCTTGGGTCGAGCATGACGCCGCTCCGGAGAGCATTATCGCCACCAAATATGTCCACGACAAACCGGCTGAAGGCGTCGCTC
>JASHUO010000345.1 GCA_030039975.1 Alphaproteobacteria bacterium | reverse complement strand
CATGCGCACCGGCCGACACGCTCTGGCCGGCGTCGGTCTCGAACACCGAGAACTTGATGCTCGAGGACCCGGCGTTCATGACGAGGATCGGCTTGCGCATGAGGTCATACCTTTGGAAGCTTGCCGATCTCGGATGCGGCGACGCGCCGGGCGTGGGCATAGAGTGCCGCCACGGCGCAGCTCGCCATGCGCGTGCGCACATTGTCGGCGCGGCTGGTGAGGATGATCGGCACGCGGGCGCCGAGGACGATGCCGGCGGCGTCAGCATCGGCGAGAAAAGAGAGCTCCTTCGCCAGCATGTTCCCAGCCTCCAGATCGGGCACAAGCAGGATGTCGGCATCGCCGGCGACGGCGGAGCTGATATGCTTGATCGCCGCCGCCTCGCGGCTGATCGCATTGTCGAGCGCGAGCGGCCCATCGAGCACGCCGCCGGTGATCTGCCCGCGCTCGGCCATCTTGCATAAGGCCGCAGCGTGGATGGTCGATGGAATCTTGGAGGTTATCGTCTCGACCGCCGACAGGATGGCGACCTTGGGGAGGCTCACGCCCAGCGCTTGCGCGAGCTCGATCGCGTTCTGGACGATGTCGACCTTGTCCTCGAGCGTCGGAAAGATGTTGACCGCGGCGTCGGTGATGAAGAGCGGCTTTGGATAGGTCGGCACATCCATGATGAAGACATGGCTGATCCGCCGCGCAGTGCGGATGCCGGTATCCTTCTGGACCACGGCCGCCATCAGCTCGTCGGTGTGGAGGCTGCCTTTCATCAAGGCGTCGGCCTCGCCCGCGCGGACGATCTCGACCGCCTTCTCGGCGGCCGCATGGCTGTGTGGAACGTCGACGAGCTTCACCGCCGAGATATCGAGCCGCAGCGATTGCGCCAGCGCGCGGATCCGCGGCTCCGGCCCGACCAGGATCGGCTTGATGATCTTCGCTACCGCCGCGTCGAGCGCGCCCGACAGCGAGGTCTCGTCGCAGGGATGCGTCACCACCGTCCGCACCGGCGCGAGCGCGTGGCAGCGGTAGATGAGCGCCTCGTATTTCTCGTGCTTGCGCGGTTCCATCCTTGGCTCCTGACGAGGCGGGGGCACGTCCCGCTCGCCCGTTCGGTATCGCGCGGCCGTCAAGCCTCGATGACGACCTTGAGCGCACGGGTGCTCGCGGCGCGGGCGAAGGTATCATAGGCGTCGAGGATGCGGTCGAGCGGAAAGCGATGCGTGATCAGCTTGGTCGGATCGAGCTTGCGCGACTGTACCGTCTTCATCAGCATCGGTGTGGTGACCGTATCGACGAGGCGCGTCGTGATGGTGATGTTCTGCGCCCAGAGGCGCTCCAGATGGAGGTCGACCTTGGCGCCGTGCACGCCGATATTTGCGATCGTCCCACCGGGCGCGACGATGTCTTCGCAGGTAATGAACGAGGCCGGCACGCCGACCGCCTCGATGGCGGTATCAACGCCCCGTCCCCCGGTCATCGCGACGACGGACTGGGCGGCCTTGTCGCCCGCCGCCGGGACGGTCGCCGTCGCGCCGAAGCGCTTTGCCACCTGCAGGCGGTTCTCGTCGGGATCGATGACGATGATCTCGGCCGGCGAATAGAATTGCGCCGTGAGCAGAGCCGCGAGTCCGATCGGACCGGCGCCGACGATGGCGATCGTGCTGCCCGGCTCGACTTTGCCGTTGAGTACGCCGCATTCGAAGCCCGTCGGCAGGATATCGCTCAGCATGACCAGGGCGTCTTCGTCGGCGCCGTCAGGAACCGGGTAGAGACTCGTATCCGCGTGCGGAATCCGCACATACTCGGCTTGGGTACCGTCGATCGTGTTGCCGAGAATCCAGCCGCCGGTCATGCAATGGGAATACATCCCGCGGCGGCAATAGGCGCATCTGCCGCAAGCCGAGATACAAGAGATCAGGACACGGTCGCCCGGCCGGAAGGTGGTGACGCCCGGGCCCACCTTGGCAACGACGCCGACGCCCTCATGCCCGAGGATGCGCGGCGCGACGCAGGTCGCGACATCACCCTTCAATATGTGGAGGTCGGTGCCGCAGATCGTCGTCTTGACGATCTTCACAATGGCGTCGGTTGGCGCTGCGATCTCCGGGATCGGGCGCTCTTCGAGCGCTTTCTGGCCCGGCGCTTGATAGACGAGTGCCTTCACGATCGGCCTCCTGGCAATGGCAAGGGGGGAACTGGTCCGGCGTGGGTCGAACGACGGACAGCATGATCGCGCGTCGCAGCGGCGGCGGTCTTTGATCGAGATCAATCGCGCTCGTCAAAGCTCTGTAAGGCGGCCGGATCGACCAGAGGCGGGGATTCCCGGCTCGGCGCGCCATCCCGTCGCCGAGAAGACCGGATGCGGCAGCGCGGCGATGGCCGACGCTCTGCGCGCAAAGAGAAGCGGCCGTTAGGCCGCGCAAAAGCTGCACCAGAGTTACGCGTTTGTGCCGGCGATCGGCACAGACGTCAGGCTCAGCGCCCGCCGGGGCGGGCGCTGTCGCCGGGACGCTGCCGCGGCTAAGCGAAGAGGCGGCGCAGCCGCGTCTTCAGCGTGCCGCCGAGCCAGGTTCCCGAGGCCGACGATGCCGGGACGAGCGCCCGCTCGGCAACGCCGTTGATGATGTTCTCGCGCGCCTGGCTCAGCACCCGCACCACCAACGCGTGGGTGGTGAGCGGATGATCGTTGAACATTTCGATCCGCAGGTAATCGCGGCCGGTAACCTGCTTGATCGCCAGCAGGATCGGCTCTTTCAGCGCGATCGTCGCATCCGCGGCCATCATCGCGCCGAGAATGCAGCGGCGCCCGTCATAGGACCGCAGCTGCTGCTTGCACCAGCGATCCTCGCGGGCCAGCAGATCGATGACCTTGTCCATCTTGTCCAGGGCCTCGATGCGGCCCTCATAGCCGGTACCGTCGAAGGGCATAGCTCATTCCTCACTGACCGTGCGACCCCCGGCGTCCCGTGGGCGCCGGCGCTACAGGGACCAACGGATGAGGAAAGACAAAGTTCGCGAGCTTATGCCGCAAAGCGAAGATTTGACACAACCGAAAGTAGAAATTCGCCGGCTCGGCGGCGTCAGAGCTCGATCTGGCCGCCGAGCTCGATGACGCGGTTCGTCGGAATCCGGAAGAATTCGGTGGCGTCCAGCATGCTGTTGGAGAGAAAGATGAAAAGGCGCTTGCGCCAGAGCCAGAGGCGGGTGCGCTTACCGGCTACCAGCTTCTCGCGGCCGACAAAGAACGAGGTTTCGAGCAGGTTGAAATGAAACTGCATAGCGCGGCATTGCGCCAGGGCGCGCGGGATGTTGGGCTGGTCGACGAAGCCGTAATGCAACGT
>JASHUO010000344.1 GCA_030039975.1 Alphaproteobacteria bacterium | reverse complement strand
GGCTCCCCGGCGATCGTGGTCAAGATTCGCGAAGGAACCAGCCGCTCGACGTATTCGAGATCGGAATGGCGAAGTTTGTCCAACATGCGCATGCGTAGCGCGTTCAGGATGCGCTCGATTTCGCTCATCGCGAGCGACATGACTTGACGTTGAGCAATGACGTAGACGCCAAGCGACAGGCAGAACATCGTCAGGAGCCGAAGGTCGGGCCCGTTCTCGCCGCTCCGTTGCGCCGCAGAATTTATCGTGCTGAGGATGAGCGCGTTGCTGCCGCCGGCGAGCGCCATCATCATCGCCGTGGGTACGGGCCGGAGGGTGGTTCTCCCTCGCAGTGTCTTCAGGAGCAGCACGTTCGTGCCCCCGAAACCGAGTTCCGCGGCGTGTGTTCAGCCGGTCGTCATCTCCCCAGCAACCTCAGGGCGGAATAGAATGCCCGTACGCGCCGTGGCACGGTCGGCGGCGAGGGCGCCACCTTGCCGAGCAGAACATTGTCGCGGGTCCGCCCAAGCACGGTAATCACCAGCCGGTGATCCGTTCTGGGGTCGTCGTTGAAACCTTCGATGCGGCGATAGCACCTACCCGTTATCTCCTGCGCCGCCATCAAGATCGGATAGGTCAGAAGCGACTCTGCGTGCACATCCATGAGCGCGCCCAGAATGCAGCGCCTGCCATCCACAGTCCTCACCTGCTGCTTGCACCATCCATTTTCGTGGCGCAGCAGATCGATGACCACATCGAGCTTTCCGAGCATCAGGTCACGTGGTTGAAATTCCGTCCCGTCAAATGGCATGGTCTCCTCCGATGATGAGCCGATTCCCAGTCGCGTATGAGGCCGAGCGCTGGCTCGCAAGCAACGCGTGGCGCCGGTATTGCCAAGCTACCGGCCACGGTGCCGCCATGCCTCCTTGTGGCCGCTTTCTGTAGTAGCCGGTTGAAGCTGCGACGCGACGGACCAGAGCAACCGGCGTTAAGCCGGGCGCAAGGCGCACGTCCTTCGGTTCGGAAAAAGGCAACGCGACGCCTCCCGCTGCATGAGCCAGCAGTAGGAGTCATCAGCTTTTCGGCGGTTTAGGGGGGACTCCATCCCCGGTGGTTCAAACGCTACTTGAGCCGCCCGGCAAAGGCAAGCGTGGCGGTCGTTCGCATCGCGAAAGTCACGTCTCCGAACATTGGCCGCAAACGCGAGCGACCGGCACGACGGTTCTTCTGCACCGCTCCGGAGCAAAATGGCGTCGCTGCGAGCACTATGTGGTCGCGCGAGCGATTCAAGACGGCAACGACGAGCCTGTGGTCGGTATCAGGATCATCGTTGAAAGCCTCGATGCCCCGATATGCTTTGCCCGTGATTTCCTCGGCGGCGCCAAGAATCGCGTCCGCGACAGCGGCATTCGCCCCAACATGCATCAGCGCTCCCAAAATGCAGCGCCGGTTGTCCCTCGTCTTCATTTGGTGTTGACACCATCTGTCTTCGCTACGCAGCAGATCTATGACCTCGCCGAGTTGGTAGAGCATGCGCTCGTTCCGCCCCAACTCCCTTCCGTCAAAGGGCATGGCGTCCCCCGACTCGCGAACGGTAGCCCGCACCTCTCGACCTGGTCTGGACGATGCTGCTGACCAGTACCGGCGTCGCACTGCTGCGCCGACGCTTGACTCGGGCTATCCCGGTTGCCCGCGTGAGCAGTTGGATAGTGGTTATTGATGCTGTCATTGATAACGTCCCCTTGTCTTGGAGAAACCGATGCGCGCCGCCGCAGTTGCCGGCTCGATCTTGCGGTCGAGGTCGGCGCACCAGATGTCGGACAGTGAAGGCGAAACGACCTCCTATCGCGGCGAGCTGCGATAGGAGTCATCAGCTTTTCAGCGGTTTCGGGGGGACTCCATCCCGCTCATGAGCATGTAGTCATAAGAATCGGGACAAACAAGCGGCACTGTCCCAACAGCGCGTATCGTCAGCCAATTTCTCGAATGCATCAGCCTCCGATTATTGCCGGCGACGGGCGGCGATTGGCGGGCTGAGCCCCTGATCCGGGCCTCCCAATGGTTTCCCCCGTGCTGCCGCCGGCCAGCCGGAACTGGACCCGGTCGCCAGCAAAAACCACGAGCGATCGTTGGATCCGCACGTTCGCCAAATCGGCGTTTATCGCCTCTGCTTGGAGCACCGGCCGGCTCAGCGCCTGCTCGAGGTATCGCGCCTCGCGTTCACTTGGCAAACGCGTCAAGAGACGTGTTACCTCGCGGGTGTGGTCGGTTACGCCGCAACGGACGAGGGCGGCGGTGATGGAGTTGGTGTCGGCAAAGGCATTCGGCAGCGCCGCAAAGCGCCTGGCGGGAAAACTGTGGATACCATAGCTCACTGCAACGCCGTCGGCGTAGGCGATCATTTCGATTTGCAGCACCGGGGCGCTGCGGTTGAGGCGCAGATCGCGCGCTGTCGCAGGATCGGCCTCGATGGTCGCAACCGAAAGCACGCAACGGCCAGGCTCGCGGCCCTGGCTTCGCAGATCGGCGTCGAAGCGCGGCCGCCGCCCCAGGACATACTCCAGATGTCTAGCGACGAAGGTGCCGAGGCCTTGCTCGACCGTTATCAGCCCCTGGTCCGCAAGCACACCGATGGCGCGCCGAATGGTGTGGCGGTTGACACCAAAGCGCGCCGCGAGCTGTGGTTCGGTGGGCAAACGACCGTCGCCGAAGCGACCTGCCGTCACCTCCTCGGCCAGCCGATCCGCGATCTGCCGCCACAACGTCAGGCGTTTTTCCGGATCGAGCATCTGTGCCGGTCCAATCTCCCAATCAGGGCCGCCAGACTCTCCTCGGGGGCCACTATACCGCCAGGCTTCCCAGCCGAGTAACAGTTTTGCGCGCGGCGACACGCGGCGCCGTGACCGGGCTTGCGCCGCGTCCGCGGCCGTGTAAGCTTTCCTATCGCATCCGGAGCGTGCCGTTCTGCTCCGGGGGATGGAGTTCCCCATAACCGCCGTCGTGGCTGATGACTCCTGCACCGCCTCCGGGCACCGCGGGAGCGCGTCTCGATAGGGCGCCCGCCTTGCCTTCGGCGGCTTTGGCAATGGGGAGAAACGAATGGACGGTAGATCAGACCATCCAAAGCACGCTCTTGCGGCAGCGTCGCTGCCAGATGATGTCGCTCGCGCGATTGTCAGGCTCACCTCTTTGCATGACGGCGACCTGGGCGTCGTTGACGCTGTCGTCTGCGGACGACGCGCGGTTCCGGCGCTCCGCGCGATTCTGTTCAATCGGGAACCAAGCGGGCTCTACGAAACGCGGCGACGTGCCGTGGAGGCGCTGGCGCAACTCCACGCTGACGACGTTCTGATAGACTATCTGAGCGCCTCTCGCGCCATTGCCGATCCCGTCGAACGAACCGGCGAAGAGGCCGTGATCAATGCCGCCGCACGGGCCGTCGCAACTTCCCGCGATCGCGGGGTCGTCCCCCTCCTCTTGCAGCTGGCTGATCGGCTCGCGCCGCTGGCAGGCGTCGTGGACACGCTTGGCGCGCTGAGGCGTATCGAGGCCCTGCCCTATTTCATCAGAGCCTTGGCCGAAGATTTCACGCGGTCCGCCGCGGAGGCGGCGATCCGCAGTCTCGGGGCGCAAACCCGACCGGCCTTGTTGACAGCTGCCAGCCCGCACCTCGCCGCTGATGAACGGGAACCGGTGTCGAGCACGCGCCAACGGCGGAGCGCCTTGCGGCTCTACGCCGAGTTCGGTGCCCCACCAGACCCGGACTGGCCCACCCTCTGCCGCTTGACCGAAGATCAGGACGAATGGAACGCGGTGCTGGCGTGCCAGATTTTCGTCAAGTACAGCACTGAGAGCGCGAAAGTCGGCGCCGCCGTTCGCCGCCTCATCAGTCTGCTTGCTTCCGCCGATTGGCCGCTCAGCGAGGAGATCGAGGATTCGCTGCTCAAGCACTTCGACAGAGCGAAGCCGATCATTGAAGAAGTTTTGCAAAGTGGCACGGCAGACGCAGAGCTGGGTTTGGTAAGAGCTCGGACTGTCCGCGCGCTCTTTCGGGTCGCGGCGCGGGCGGCATCAAATGCGCATCGGGAAGCTAATGGTGACAAGCCAACTGTCTCGTCCCGATCTTGAGCCTTACGCGGAACGAGCGATGCGATGGCGAAAGGGCTTCAGCTCGGGTCAGTACGACGATCCGGAGCTCCGTCGCATCGCCTTTTGGCCGCTGTCGAGCGGCGAGGTGCACTACCTCTACTGGTTCATACAAGGCAGCATCATGAATGTGCACACTCGATGGGCTCTCCGTCGCGGTTGGGGCCTCTGCGAGCGCCACGCCTGGGCAGCCTTGGCCGTCGATATGTCGTTCCGACCCGGCTATCTGCTGGACCCCGCCATTCTCTATGAAGACCTGCTCGATTGTTGCTTGGCCAGAATCCCGACATTCGGACCTTTCAAGGCTCTTCGCTTTGCCCGTCAACTACGACCGAAGGGCCCTTGTATCATGTGCGCGATGCGCATCTATCGAGCCGCCGGCTGTATGCCCAGGGCCGGCCTGATCGAACAGGGGCAGTGTACCGACCAGCTGCTCGGATTAGCGCTGCGGTATCAGGATTATTGGCGGGACACGGTCTGTGGCCTGTGCAGCGGTGGCGGCGTAGAGATGCTGTGCCGCCAGCACCTGATTGAATGTAGCGAGCGGATCAGCCCAGACCGCTTTGAACGCGTCCATCATCTGCTGGCGACAACCGCTGCGCGTGTGAGAAATCTGAGCCGGTCCTTCATCTGGGAGAATCGTGGTAGCGAGGCGCCGCAGGACTCTGGCGCGCTGCTGACGGCCATCGGTTGGATGAGCGGTTGGCGACCGCTCCTAGCCCTGATCAACGAGCCAAGGCGCTCGTCGGAACCGCCGCATTCTTCACAGCGGAATCCGGAGATCCATGGATGCGGATGGCCGGAGTCCTCCGGGTCTTTGCTGCACGCCTTCTCGAACAACAAGGATGCCGGCCAATGAATCAGGGCTGAGTAAATGGGAACCAACGGAATGGTCGAACGCATCCACTCATTGCTGACACGCTTCTCCGAGGATGAGGAGACCGTACGCGATATGGCAACCAGAAGCCGGCGCTTTGACGCGCTGTGTCACGAGTACAGGGCGATCGTCGGGGTGCTCGATAGTCTCGAGGTCCAGGTCAGGCGATTGAAACAACGTCGGGCTTGGCTGGAAGAGGAGCTCCTGACGCGGCTTGAAGGGCACCAGCCTCATTGAGAGGAACACGGTTCGCCAGTTGATCTGCTGAGCGACAGAGGTTTTGGCAATGGCAATGGAGCGAAGCCCAACATTGGCGGCTTCTGCGACGCAGCGGTCGAAAACAAGATTTCGGGTCGCTCACCGCCCGCAGCGAACGCTTTCGGATTACAGCGCGTGCGTCCCCGATGTAAGTCGCGTGATGATGCCTCGCGGCGGCACTCACCCATGAGGAACGAGGCGCGGGAAATCGACGTGCATGCTGAGCCGATCGTCTACAGATACCGATTTTGCCCGACCTGCCGACGTGAATGGCCGGCGAAGCGTTCCCACTGTCCGAGCTGCGCACGTTGGCTGGGCGATCACCCCCTGGAACGGACCGAATGGCAGATCGTACCGCTTTGCGCAGAGCCTTCTGAAGGCGCGGACTATCGGCTCATAGGCGCAAGCGCAATCATGCTGCGCTTCATCTCCGAGCTTGCGCCACAGAACGCTTTGCACGCCATAGCGACGGCGTTCCACGAGGCGCTGGGGGAAACAAATATGGGTTCCCCTTGCGCGATCCCGACCCATGGCTGGCTTGTTTGGACAATGAGGGGTCTGCGTAGTTCCTTCTTATGCGCGCTGGAGCTCGAGCGGAACCTCGACGCGAGCTTGCGCCGGATCGATGGGGATCCGACCAGGCACTTTCGCTGGGGGATCTGGGTCGATCAGTATGTCGTACCGTTTGACGCATATGATCGGCCGGCAATTTCAAATACCACGGCTCGCGCCATATTCAATTTCGAGCCGGATAACGTGCTCTTGTGCTCGGATGCGGTGACCGAGACCAATCGCCATTGGGAGCACTTCGTCTGCGTGCCTCGGCGCATGCTGCACGGCGCAGCGCGCCAGGGTTACCGGCTCCTCGACCATAGACGGCCATCGGCTCTCGATCATGCCGAAATTGCCGATAGGAGCCCCTTTACCGGTAGAGCAATGGAGCTGGCTTTGCTCGATACGAGCTATCGGGAGAGTCGGACCAAGCATAGCCGCGTCGCGGTCGTCGCTGAGGCGGGATGCGGCAAGACGCGCCTCGTCAGAGAGTGGCGGCGACGGCATTCGGACCTCCGAGCGATGGTGGCGAACTTCAGCCTTTTCGGTGGTGACGTTGCAGCCTTTGCCGGTCGATGGGCAGATCTTCCGACCGATCGGATCACGACCGAGGTCCTCCTTGACTCAGTGATCGCCCGGATCAGTTCCGAGCAGATCGACGTCGTCGTTCTGGACGACCTCCATTGGGCCGATCCGGAAAGCATTGTCTTCGTCACGCGGCTCTTGGACGCTTTGTCGTCACGGGCGATCCTCATCCTATTGATCGCGCGTCCAACCGGTCGCCCGCTTGTGAAGCGCTTGAACCCAATCGTCGAAATCGAGCTGCAACCGTTGCCTGTGCCGGCCGCAGAGCGTATGGCGCTGCGCCTGATGCCCTTTCCTGGTGTCGCCGAGATCGCGGTCCGCGGGTCGAAGGGAAATCCTCTCTTCCTCGAACAATTCGCCGCATGGGCCGAAGAGACCGACTACCGGGGAACGGGCGACACGCCGGAAAACCTTCATCAATTGGTTGCCGCACGGATCTCACATTTGGCGAAGGTCCGACTTGCCAGCATTCGCGAGGCCCTGCGATGGGGTGCCTCCTGGGAGCGTCGGTCCGTCGAGCAACAGCTCGACCAGCTCGAGCGCGAGATTGGTCTGTGGCTTGATCGCCTGGAAACCGGCGATTACGGCGATCGCGTCGAAGCGTCGCGGCATCTCTCAGCTCTCGAGCAACTCGATTTCGAAATCTTTCTCGCGTCCAACCTCGCCGGCAAGCCGCGCGCACGGTCGAGCCGGCTGCGGGAGGCAATCGAGCGTCTACGGACCGGTGCCGCCCAACAGATTCTACCCGACCTAAAGCGCCGTGCTGTGGGGGCCGACGCGGCCGAAAGAGCGAACATTCTCTACGAAGCGTGGCGTACCGGCGACAC
>JASHUO010000343.1 GCA_030039975.1 Alphaproteobacteria bacterium | reverse complement strand
GATCACCAGCGGCGCGCCGCGCGAGCGCACCGAGATCACGGTGCTCCCCGAAGGGACGGTCGAGCTGGTGATGGGGACGATGGCGTCAGGGCAAGGCCACGAGACAAGCTTCGCGCAGCTCGTCTCCGAATGGCTCGGGGTGCCGTTCGATAGCATCGTGTACGTCGCCCACGACACCGACCGGGTGAAGGCTGGCGGCGGCTCCCATTCCGGCCGCTCGATGAAGCTCGCGGCGACCATCATCGGCAAGGCGACCCGCGAGATCATCGACAAGGGCCAAAAGATTGCGGGTTTTCTGCTTGAGACCGGCGAAGCCGACCTCGAATTCGCGGCAGGCCGCTACCGCGTCGTCGGCACGGATCGCGAGATCGGCCTCTTCGAGGTCGCCGCCGGTGCGGCCCAACGCGTGGACCTGCCGGAGGAGCTGCGCGGCCCCCTCCGCGGCATCTCGGACGAGACCTTGCCGGTGGCGAGCTTCCCCTATGGGGCGCAGATCTGCGAGGTCGAGGTCGATGCCGAGACCGGCGCCGTCGAGATCGTCGGCTACGTTGCCATCGACGATGTTGGCCGCGCGGTCAATCCGTTGATCCTGCACGGACAGACGCATGGCGGCATCGCCCAAGGCGTTGGTCAGGCGCTCCGCGAGGATGTCCACTACGATCCCGTCAGCGGCCAGCCGCTCGCGTCGAGCTTCATGGATTACGCGATGCCGCGTGCCGGTGATTTCCCCGCGTTCATAACCGCGCTGAGTGAGGTGCCGTCGCCCACCAACCCGCTGGGCGTTCGTTCCGGCGGCGAAGGCGCCACGACACCGGCGCTCGCGGCGGTGATCAACGCCATCGTCGACGCGCTCGCCGAGCTCGGCGTGTCGCACATCGAAATGCCGGCGACCCCCGAGCGCGTGTGGCGCGCGATCCGGGCGGTACGCAGAGGAGGTTAGACAGAGGCGGATCGCGGCGTATGCGCCGGCGATCACCAGTCGCCCGCCGGGGACATGCACTGACAGCGCCCGGGTCGACGAACCGCGAACCGCTTACGCACCGACGCAAGAAGGCGCCGAATGTCGGCTTCTGACAATTCAAGGGATGGCGGAGACTCAGGCGTCTTCGACGTCGAAGCGGATGCCCTGCGCCAGCGGCAGCTCGAGGGAGTAGTTGACCGTGTTGGTTGCTCGGCGCATGTACGATTTCCAGGCGTCGCTGCCCGATTCGCGGCCACCGCCGGTCTCTTTCTCTCCGCCGAAGGCGCCGCCGATCTCGGCTCCCGAGGGGCCGATATTGACGTTGGCGATGCCGCAATCGCTGCCCGCCGCCGCGAGGAAACGCTCGGCTTCGCGCATGTCCGTCGTGAAAACGCTGGATGCAAGCCCTTGCGGGACGTCGTTGTGGAGCCGGAGCGCCTCGTCGAAGTCGCGATAGCGCATGACGTAGAGGATCGGCGCGAAAGTCTCGCGGCGGACCACGTCTGCTTGCTCTCCGATCTCGACCAACGCGGGATGCACATACCAGGCGTTGGGGAAGACGTTCGCCAACGTCCGCTCGCCGCCCGTGACATGCGCGCCGGCGGCGCGGGCCGCGGCGAGCGCCTCTTGCATCGCCTCGAAAGCGGCCTCGTCGATCAGCGGCCCCAGCAGCGTCCCCGCATCGCGCGGATCGCCGATCTGGATATGAGCGTAGGCGCGCTTCAGGCGCGTCGCCAGCGCGTCGTAGATCTCGTCGTGGACGAAGAGCCGGCGCAGCGTCGTGCAGCGCTGGCCCGCCGTGCCGACGGCGGCGAACACGATGGCCCGGAGGGCGAGATCGAGGTCGGCCGAAGGGCAGACGATCATGCCGTTGTTGCAGCCGAGCTCGAGCAGCGCTCGGCCGAAGCGAGACGCCACCATAGGGGCGACGAGGCGGCCCATCCGGGTCGAGCCGGTTGCGCTGACCAGCGGTACGTCCGTGTGGGAGACGAGCACGGCCCCGACGTCGGCCCCTCCCAAAACCACCTGGCTCAGCCCCTCGGGGACAGCCGAGCCTCCGGCCGAAAAGCGCGCGATGGCGCGCTCCAAAAGCGCCTGGCAGGCGAGTGCCGTCAGCGGCGTCTTCTCCGACGGCTTCCAAAGGATGCTGTCGCCGCAGACCAGGGCGAGGGCCGCGTTCCATGCCCAGACCGCGATCGGAAAATTGAAGGCGGTGATGATCGCTACCGGGCCCAGGGGATGCCATTGCTCCATCATACGGTGGCCAGGCCGCTCGGTGGCGATGGTCAATCCGTAAAGCTGCCGCGACAGGCCCACCGCGAAATCGCACACGTCGATGCACTCTTGAGCTTCGCCCTGGCCTTCCTCGAGAATCTTGCCGGCCTCGATCGAGACGAGGCGGCCGAGCGCTGCCTTATGTGCGCGGAGCTCCTCGCCAAAGAGCCGCACGACCTCGCCGCGACGCGGCGCCGGAACCTCGCGCCAGGCAAGGAAGGCGCGTCGCGCCTTCTCCGCCGCCTCGACGACCTCTGAGGCAGTGCAAAAGCGGACGCGGCCGATCTCGGCTCCCGAAATTGGGCTTCTCACGCGATGACCCGGCGCGGCGAAGGCGCTTTCCGAGACGCCGCACTCCCGCAAGATCGCCGTCGCCTCGGTCGCCAGTGCGTTTCCGCTCGTCGTGGCGTTCCCGTTCGACATCCGTCTCTCCTCACCCGTTCCAAGACAGAATATGCGTTCGTCGCTTCGTCGTTGGAAGCGCAGCCGAGAGCGTCCGCGCCCACGGTTCTCTATAAGACCCAACGGCCGTCCCTCAAGCCGCGTGGCAGACTTGCGGCGCGCTGCGGGTCAATCACTTACAGATCTGATCGACCTCATCCTCGGCAGCTGAAGCGTCGCCAGTGGTACGCCGATCGTTTGGACCAACGTTGCGACTCCGGACG
>JASHUO010000342.1 GCA_030039975.1 Alphaproteobacteria bacterium | reverse complement strand
GCGGCGGGCGCAGCAGTGCCGACGCGCCAGCCGAAGCCCGCCTCCGTCAGAGCGATCGCCCGCCGCTCCGCCACCGCCGCCAGCGCCCGATTGAGCCACCCGAGAGCGGCCGGCAGGGGCGCGGATTTCTCGGACAAGGCGTGGAAGAGGTGATAGATCGCCTCGCGCAGCTCGATCGCCTCGCTCCGCAGTGCCGCCGCTGCCGCGGGCTCGGCCGCGGCCCAAGCTGCGAGCGCCGCGGCCTGCCCCGCCGGCAGGCCGGTTTTGGCGGCGCACCAGGCGACGAGATCGTCAAAGCCGCGCAGCTCCTCCCTCGGCTCGGCGGTGCCGCGCCAATAGCGGGTATTGGCGAAATCGAGACAAAGCTCCTCGCCGGGTGCGGTAATCCAGGGCGTGTCGGCACCGTCGATCATGTCGCTCCCATACTAACCGACATGAGGGTTGACAAGCTTCGGCCGGTATGATGGCATATAACCAGGTAGATGGTTATAGAAACGGAGGCAAAATGCTCGACCATGTTTCGCTCGGCGTGAGCGACATCGACGCAGCGCGGGGCTTCTACAGCGCATGCCTGAAGCCGTTGGGCTACCGGCTGCTGCATGACGGTTCGACCTCGCTCGGCTATGGCGACGGCCATGCCGGGTTGTGGGTGCTGGCCGCCGAGCGTCCGGTGCCGCCGGACGAGAAATCGGGGCTCCATCTCTGCTTCTCCGCGCCGAACCGCGCCGCGGTCGATGCCTTCCACAAGGCGGCGCTGAAAGCGGGCGGCAAGGACAATGGGGCGCCGGGGCTGCGCGCCGATTACGGCGCCGGCTATTACGCCGCCTTCATCGTCGATCCCGACGGCTACCGTCTCGAGGCGTATTGCGGGAAATAAGACGACAGAGAACGGACGACAGCCGACAGATGCAATCGCCTTCTGCCGTCCGTCCTCTGTCGTCCGTTCTCTGTCTTTCGACCTACGCCACCTTTGCGATTGCGCCGCTGGCACGCTCGAAGCGCCAGACGAAGGCCGGCGGCAGGTTGCGCCAGACGCGTGCGGCGACGCGCCCGGAGACGGCGAAGTCGCGCGCCGGCAAAGGCGAGGCGATGCCATAGGTGAACTGCACCAGCGATCCGCGCTCGCCGAGCAGGGCAAAACTCTGGTCGACGATGCGATGGCGCAGGCGCTTGGGCATCGACAGCAGCGGCAGGCTCGAGACGATGGCGGAGGCGCTGCTGATGCCCAAGGGACGCAGCAGCGCCACGAGCTGCGCCGCGTCGCCGCGCAGCACGCGCAGCCCCGGGAATTGCTCCACCAACCGGCGATGGAGCCGCTCTTCGCGCTCGACCACGACGAGCCTTTCGGGCGTCAGCCCGGCAGCGAGCAGGGCGCGGGTGATGCTGCCAGTGCCGCCGCCGAGCTCGATGACGAGACGCGCCTGGCGGACGTCAACCTGCCGCACCATCGCCCGGGCGAGGTATCGACTCGACGGCGCCAGCGCTCCGATCCGGTGCGGCGCCTTCAGCCAGCAGCCGAGGAAAAGCGCCAGCTCCGGGTCGATGCCGTTCGCCCGGCCATGCGCCTCGCGCGTCCCGTGATGTCCTATGGCTTTGAAATCCCGGATAATTCCGTTCACGATCGTCCCCCCAAGCGGCATCTCGGGCCGGCCCGCTTTACACTTTGGTTTAACCCCATAACAGTAAAGTGCGGTCCGCCGCCAGTCCAAATTGCAAAAAAAAGCGGCAGCAGGAATGCTGGGGACGCTGCCTCGATTGTCATCACGGATCGTTAGCCTGTCAGCAGGGCGTTCAGAGGACGCAGTAAAATGCCTGTGGAGCAACAGAAGCACGAGGCCGTCGAAGCCGCCGCGGAATTGGCCGCGCAGCGCCTCAAAGGCGCGCGCGGCGGCGACGTCGCCCGCTTCCTCCGCCAGTTCTACGGTCACGTTCCGCCCGAGGACATTCTCACGCGCACGGCCGATGAGCTCTATGGCGCGGCCCTGTCGCTCTGGCGCTTCGCCGAAACGCGTGCTCCCGGCCGCGCCAAGCTGCGCGTCATCAATCCGCGGCTCGAGGAACATGGCTGGCGCTCGTCGCGCACGGTCGTCGAGATCGTCAACGACGACATGCCCTTCCTCGTCGACAGCATCACCACGGCGCTGGCGCAGCGCGGCGCCACCGTGCATCTCGTCATCCACCCGATCCTGCGTATCGCGCGCGACGATGCCGGCCGCCTGACCAAGCTGTTCGAGCCCGACGCCAAGGTGAACGGCGCGGCGCTGCGCGAGTCCTGCATGCATATCGAGATCAGCGAAGAGACTGATCCCGCCCGCCTCGCCGAGCTGGCTGCCGCACTCGAACACGTGCTGGCCGAAGTGCGCTTCGCGGTCGAGGATTGGCAGAAGATGCGCCGCCGCCTCGCCGACATCGTAGCGGATGTCAAGGCGAACCCGCCGCCGCTGCAGGCGGCGGAGCGCGAAGAGGCGCTAGACTTCCTCGGCTGGCTCGACGACGACAATTTCACCTTCCTCGGCTTCCGCGAATATCGCTTCGGCAAGGGCCGCGAAGGCGGACTCGACATCGTTCCCGGCAGCGGCCTCGGCATCCTGCGCGACGATGGCTACGCGATCTTCGACGGGCTGAGGAACTTCGCCACCCTGCCGCCCGATGTGCGCGAATTCCTGCGCGAGCCGCGCCTGCTGATGCTCAGCAAGTCGAACCGG
>JASHUO010000341.1 GCA_030039975.1 Alphaproteobacteria bacterium | reverse complement strand
GGAAGCGGCGGCTTCGCGCGCGCGGTCGGCGGCAAGCGCGGCGGCGGTGTGGTCGGCGACGTTGCGCTCGGCGGCGCGCAGCCGCTCGCTCGCCGCTTCGAGCTCGGCGCTGGTCTGCTGCCAGTGCAGATGCAGCACCACCGCTTCGGCGCGGCGGATATGGTCGGAGAGGCGGCGATAGCGCTGCGCTTGGCGCGCCTGCTTCTTCAGCGCGTCGAGCTGCGTCTGCAAGGTCGCGAGCACATCGTCGAGGCGCGACAGGTTCTGCTCCGCCGCTTTGAGGCGCAGCTCGGCCTCGTGCCGGCGCGAATGCAGCCCGGCGATGCCGGCGGCTTCTTCCAACAAGCCGCGGCGCTCGATCGGCTTCGCATTGATGATGGCGCCGATGCGGCCCTGGCTGACCAGCGCTACCGAATGCGCGCCGCTGGCGACATCGGCGAAGAGCAGCTGCACGTCGCGCGCGCGCACTTCGCGGCCGTTGATGCGATAGCCCGAGCCTTCGCCGCGCTCGATCCGGCGCACCACCTCGATCTGGTCGTACTCGTTGTAATGCGCCGGCGCCGTGCGCTGGCTGTTGTCGAGATGGAGCGTGACCTCGGCGATGTTGCGCGGCGGCCGCGCCGTCGTGCCGCCGAAGATGACGTCGTCCATCTCGCCGCCGCGCATGCGCTTGGCGGAGTTCTCGCCCATGACCCAGCGCAGCGCTTCGACAAGGTTCGACTTGCCGCAGCCATTGGGGCCGACGATGCCGGTCATGCCCGGCTCGATCGCGAGGTCGGTGGGATCGACGAAGGACTTGAAACCGCTCAGGCGAAGCTTCGAGAAATTCACGTTTCCATCCGTGCCTGTTCGCGCGTCAGCTCTTGGAGGCGGCCGACAGTTGCTTGTCGAAGACGTCGTAGGGTTGGGCGCCGTTCGGATCCATCTTGGCGCCGTTGATGAAGAAGGTCGGCGTCGAATCGACGCCGTAACTCTTCTGGGCGGTATAGGCGTCGGCGACGACGGCGTCCTGCGCCGATTTATCGGCCAGGCAGCTCTTGATCTTGTCCTCGCTGACGCCGGCGAGGCGGGCGATGCTGCCCAGCGCCTCTTCCGGGTCGTGCGCGCCCATCCAGCTCGCCTGGTCGTGATAGACCGTGTCGATGAAGGCGAAATAGCGATCGGGCGGCACGCAGCGCGCCAGCATCGCCGCACGGACATCGAGGCTGTTCAACGGGAAGACGCGGAAGACCAGCTTCGCCTTGCCGGTGTCGATCCAATTCTTCTTCAGATCGGGCAAGGTCGTGGTGTTGAACTCGGCGCAATGGGGGCAGGTGAGGGAGCCGTATTCGATGATCGTGATCGGCGCGTCCACCTTGCCCAGCACGCGGTCCTGCGCCGTCGGCGCCGGCGCGGCGGTTTCGGCCGCGGCCGCTGCCGGCGAAGCGGCGCCGAGCGATGCGGTCAGCAAAAAAGCCGCCAAGACCAACCAAATCTGACGCATCTTCCGCTCCAAGCCACTAGATGTTGATGCTACGGCCTCGCGTTGGCCAATGCAAGTCGATGACATCGAAGTGAAAATCAGCCGCGGGCCCGGGGGGTGCTGATCACGGCCTCGCCGAGCCGGCGCAGCGCGGCCTTGAGATCGCCGTCCTCGATGGTTTCAAGACGCGCGTCAAGCGACTGACGTTCTTCGGCTTTGAGCGGTCGCGGGCGCGGCGGCGCGGGGGTCGGTGCGGTCGCCGCCGGGCCTTGCTTCAGCGCGAGTCGCGCGACCGCGCGATAGCCGAAGAAAGCGTTGATGCGCTCGATCAGCACGGGCTCGCGATGCTGCACTTCGAGACCGAGACCGGGGGCGACTCGGAGGTGAAGCGTGCCGTCGCGGCGCTCGCCGCGCGGGAAGCTGAGCTTCTCCGGGCTGACGCCATCGGCCAGGCTCTCGCCGATGATCGCCGGCCATTGCGCCACGAGCTGCGCCTCGCCGAAGCCGCGCTTGCCGAGCACCGCGCCGGCGATGCGCGGCACCTCTGCCGCGATCGCACGCACGCCGCCGCGCCGCTGTTCCGCCAATCCCTGCCTCCGAAGCTGATGCGGCATCTTAGCGGGAGGCGCGGTCGCTCGCCACTGCGAGGCAGCCGCATCGGTGTCGCTGGTCGCTCTGCCGCCGTCGTGATAGAAGACCCGAGTTCGCCTCGCATGTCCCGCTCTCTGCGCCAATCCGTTAGCGATGCGCCCGCTGCCGCGGCGGTCGAGCTCTGCGACCTGCCGGCGCTTCTCCTCGAATGGTATGACCGCCATCGCCGCGATCTCCCCTGGCGCGCGCGGCGTGGCGAAAGCGCCGATCCCTACCGCGTCTGGCTCAGCGAGATCATGTTGCAGCAGACCACGGTGGCGACCGTCGGCGGCTATTTCGCGCGGTTTACCGAGCGCTGGCCCGATCTTCCGGCGCTGGCAGCGGCCGCGCTCGACGAGGTGCTGCATGCCTGGCAGGGGCTTGGCTATTACGCGCGGGCGCGCAACCTCCATGCCTGCGCCCGCGCCGTCGTCGAGCACCATGGCGGCGCCTTCCCGGCGGAGGAAGCGGCGCTGCGCCAGCTGCCGGGAATCGGCGATTACACCGCGGCGGCGGTGGCGGCGATCGCTTTCGGCCGCACCGCGACGCCGGTTGACGGCAATGTCGAGCGGGTGATGGCGCGGCTCTTCGCCGTCGCCGAGCCGCTGCCCGACTCGAAGCCGGCGCTGCGCCGGCTCGCCCAGAGCCTGACACCGGCCGAGCGCAGCGGCGACTACGCTCAGGCGGTGATGGATCTGGGCGCCACTCTGTGCACGCCGAAAAAACCGAAATGCATCCTGTGCCCGTGGCGCGCCGCTTGCCGCGGCCATGCCCTGGGGATCGCCGAGACATTGCCGGCGCGGCGCGCCAAGGCGGCAAAGCCGCTGCGCCGCGGCGTCGCCTTCTGGGCGGTCCGTCCCGATGGCGCGGTGCTGCTGCGGCGCCGGCCGGACAAGGGGCTGTTGGGCGGCATGATGGAAGTGCCCTCGACGCTCTGGCGCGAGGCGGAATGGAGCGAAGCCGAAGCACGGGCGGCGGCGCCGGTCAAAGCGCGCTGGCGCCTGCTGCCCGGCGTGGTGCGCCACAGCTTCACCCATTTCCATCTCGAGCTCGCCGTCCTCGCCGGCACCGTGCGCGACGGCTTCAACGCCGGCGGCCAATGGGTCCGCCTCGACGAACTCCCCCGCCAAGCCCTCCCCACCCTGATGAAAAAACTCATCGCCCACGCCCGCCGGAGGGAATGAAGGCGGCGCAGCGCCGAAATCCCCTCTCCCCTTGCGGGAGAGGGAGGGGCCCATCGCGTAGCGATGGGAGGGTGAGGGGGCGTTTCTCTAATCCCT
>JASHUO010000340.1 GCA_030039975.1 Alphaproteobacteria bacterium | reverse complement strand
GCTGCAGGAACGAATCGCGCAATGTGACGAAGACCACGACATGCCGGCTCGCCATCCGCCGCATGCTCTCGATCAGCAGCTCCGCGGTGACAGTGTCGACGAACTCGGTGAACAGGATCACCAGCGCCCGGCGTTTCAACCGCGCCTCGAGCTCGGCGAGTCCCAGGGTGAAATTGGTCTCGTCGCTGCCGTAATCGAGCGTCGCTGCAGCCTGCTGCAGCCGCGCGAAGCCGCCGGTGCCGCGGAGCGGCGCCAGATACTGCCGCGCGGTGGCGTCGAAGCCGAAGATGCCGACGAGGTCGCCGGCTTGCAGCGAAATCCAGGCGAGCAGCAGGCCGGCGTTGATGGCATGGTCGAGCCGCGGCATACCGTCGATCGGCTCGCGCATGAGATAGCCGGTATCGAACGCCAGCATCACCGGGTGATTGCGCTCGGTCCTGAACTCCTTGCACAGCAGCCGGCGATGCCGTGCCGAGTGCTTCCAGTCGATGAAGCGCGTGTCGAGCCCCGGCGCGTATTCGCGCAGCGCCTCGAACTCGGAACCTTCGCCGCGCTGCCGTTCCGGCTTCACGCCGAGCATCTGCTCCTGCGCCTGGAAGGAAAGCGCCGCACGCTCGGCACCGCGAATGTTGGGCAACACATCGACGGTGCGCCCAACCGCATCGACGCGCGTAACCTCGATGAGGCGCAGCGGACCGCGCCAGCGCAGCCACACGCGGTCGAGGTAAACCCGGCCGCGGCGGCGCGGCAGCAGGCGCAGCTCGGCACGTGCCTCACCGTCCGGTGGCAGTTCGACGGCGACGATCTCGGCCGGCTCGACCTCGCCGCGCAGATCGGCCAGGAGCTCGACACGCACGGCGCGGGGATAGTGCGGGTCAGCGGCGATGGTCACCGCGACGCGGCCGGCCTCGCCGATATAGGCGCGCTCGGGCGCGGCGACGGCAAGCCGGAGGTGGCGGCGCGGCAAGGCGAGCAGCGCGTCGCTGGCGATCGCCACCAGCACCAGCGCCGCATAGTCGAAGGAAAGCGCCCAGAGCCCCGGATCAGCGATCACCAGGATGAGCGCCAACGGCACGCCCGGAGCGAAGATCAGCACCGCGCGGCGCGTCGGCCTCATCGCGGCGCCGCCGTCTGCTCGAGAATTTCGCCGAGAACGCGATCGACGGCGATGCCCTCGATCTCGGCGCCGGGCGCCAGGCTGACGCGATGCCTCATCACCGGGATTGCGATCAGCTTCACATCGTCGGGAATGACGAAATCGCGCCCTTGCAGCGCGGCGAGCGCGCGGGCCCCGGCGGCGAGCATATTGGCAGCGCGCGTCGAGGCACCGAACTCGAGCGCCGAATGCGTCCGCGTCGCGCGAACCACGTCGACGATATAGTCGACAAGCGCATCGGCGAGGCGGATGCCTTCGACCTGGCGCCGTATCTCCGCCAGCGTCTCGCGGCTCATCACCGCCTGCAAGCCGAAATCCGCGAGCCGCGGCATCGCGGAGCGGTGCCCATGGCGGCGCACGACCTCGCGCTCTTCATCGCGCGAGGGGTAAGCGATCACGATTTTGAAGAGAAACCGGTCGAGCTGCGCCTCGGGCAGTGGATAGGTGCCCTGCTGCTCGATCGGATTCTGTGTCGCCACCACCATGAAATCATCGCCCAGCGAATAGTCGCGCCCGTCGATGGTCACGGCGCGCTCGTTCATCGCCTGCAGCAGCGCCGCCTGCGTCTTGGGCGGTGCGCGGTTGATCTCGTCGGCGAGCAGCAGCTCGGTAAAGATCGGGCCTTTGGTCAGCACGAAGCTGTTGGTCTCGAAATTGAACAGGTTGGTCCCGAGCACGTCGCCCGGCATCAGATCCGGCGTGAATTGGATGCGGCCGAACTGCAGCGTCAAGCCCGCAGCGAAAGCCTGGGTCATGAGCGTCTTGGCCGTGCCGGGCACGCCTTCCAGCAACACATGGCCGCCGACCAGCAGCGCCGTCAGCAGCAGGTCGATGACCTCATCCTGCCCGACGACGGCCTTCCTCACCTCGTTGCGCAGGCGATCGGCGAGACCGCGGATCTCGTGAAGGTCCATCGATTATTTCCCCCTTCCAATGATGAATGTCGCGGGCGATCGCCGCCAGCCCCGCCGCATCGTTCTTCGTCTCCGCATCGCGCGCGATCGCGGCACAATCGAGACCAACGCCGCGCGCTTCGCCGAGGCGTTTCAGCCAGTCGAGCAGCGCCGCGCCGGCGAGCCCGCGCGGCGCGTGCAACCGTCGTGCGGCATCGCGCAAGCTCGCTTCCACATAGCGCCGCACCACCGACCGCCGATGCCCGGCAAATTCGAGCAGGCCGGCGGCGTTCTCGACGAGACCGCGCTTCCCGGCACCAAGCGCCGCCGGCGCCGGCACCGGCGCACCGAACCGGGCAAACGACGACCACAGCAACAGCAGCAGCGCCAATGCGCCCAGACCGGTGGCAATGACCACGGGAAAGCGGAAGAGCAGCGCGAGCGGGCTCGCCGGCATGCTGAGATAGCCGTGCACGGTCTCGTCGAAGACGATCGGACTGCCGACGGATTGTCCCATGGCAAGCCGCTGCAGCAGCGCCACCGCAAAGGCCGCATTGCCGTCGCGCCCGAGCCCGTGATTGGCAATGACATCGGGATCCGACAGCACCCAGACCCGTCTGCCCTTGCTGCGCAGCTCGCCGACGAGCATGCCCTCGCTGGCGCCGACGATCGGCGTCAACCGAGCGGAGGTGATGAGCTGTACCGGCGGATCGAGGCTCGGCGCCTCGCCGAGCGCGTTGACGGTCCAGCGCGGTACCGCCGCCGTCCGCGTCACTGTCCCGCCCGGCACAACCATGTTCAGCACCAAGTCCGCGGCCAGCGGCGGGACGAGGGCGGCATCGGCGAGCCAACCCGGATGCGCTTCACTCGCCTCTCCCTGCCATTTCGGCAGAATCAGCAGCGCCGTCGGCGCCTTCAGCAGCGCGGACACAGCGCTCTCAGCACCGCGGTCCAGCTCCGGCTCCGCGACCACGAGAACGCCGCCCGAGCGGAGCTTCGCGAGCGCATCG
>JASHUO010000339.1 GCA_030039975.1 Alphaproteobacteria bacterium | reverse complement strand
CGATTCCGCGCGACAAGCGCGGCGAAGCGCCGTTCTCGACCGACGCCAACCTGCTGCACATCTCCGCCGAAGGGAAGGTGCTCGAGGATCCCTGGAGCGAGCCCGAAGAATTCGTCTATAGCCGCACCGTGGCGCCCGAAGCGGCGCCGGACGAGCCGGACTATGTCGAGATCGGTTTCGAGCGCGGCGATGCGATGTCGGTCGATGGCGCGCGGCTGTCGCCGGCAAGTCTGTTGGCAAAGCTCAACGAGCTGGGCGGCAAGCACGGCATCGGCCGGCTCGATCTCGTCGAGAACCGCTTCGTCGGCATGAAATCGCGCGGCGTCTACGAGACGCCGGGCGGCACCATCCTCCATGCCGCGCATCGCGGCATCGAAAGCATCACGCTCGACCGCGGCGCGGCGCATCTGAAGGACGAGCTGATCCCGCGTTATGCCGAGCTCATCTATAACGGCTTCTGGTTCGCGCCCGAGCGGCTGATGCTGCAAGCGCTCATCGACAAGAGCCAGGAGAATGTCGAAGGCACCGTGCGCCTCAAGCTCTACAAGGGCAGCGCGCGGGTCGTCGGCCGCAAATCGCCGAAGAGCCTGTACAGCCTCGCGCATGTGACCTTCGAGGAAGATCAGGTCTATGATCAGCGCGACGCCGAAGGCTTCATCAAGCTGAACGCGCTGCGCCTCCGGCTGGCGAAAGCGCTGCAAAAAAAACGCTGAGAGGCATAAAGCAGGATTACCACGGAGGCACGAAGGACACGGAGAAGTAAGGCGCGTGCCGATCTCTTCTCCGTGCCCTCCGTGTCCCCGTGGTTACTCTAAAGCAAGGGAGTGGACGATGAAGGTTCGGGCGATCGAGACGCTGCATTGCGATGCCGGCTGGCGCGACTACCATTTCGTCAAGCTCACCGCCGAAGATGGCGTTATCGGCTGGAGCGAGTTCGATGAAGGCTTCGGCTCGCCCGGCGTGACCGCCGCGATCGAAAAGCTGTCGCAGCGCGTCCTCGGCAAATCGGTGATGGATCACGAGCGCGTCTATGCCGAGCTCTATGCGCTGACGCGGCCGGCAGCGGGCGGCGTCGTCGCCGAGGCGAAGGGCGCGATCGAGAATGCGCTGCTTGATGCCAAGGCCAAAGCGCTCGACGTGCCCTGCTATGCGCTGCTCGGCGGCAAGCAGCGCGACCGCATTCCGCTTTATTGGTCGCATTGCGCCACTTGGCGGATCAACCAGCCGAAATTCTATCAGCCAGCGATCACCGATCTCGACGGCGTCAAGCGCATGGGCGCCGAGGTCCGCGAGAAAGGCTTTCGCGCGCTCAAGACCAACATCTTCGTGCCGGAGGCGGGGAAGCTCGTCGGCTGGCGGCCCGGCTTCGCCAACCCGTTCTTCCCCGAGCTCAATGTCGACCGCGCCGTCCTCAAGGGATTGCACGCGCATCTCGAGGCCTTCCGCGACGGCGCCGGCCCCGATATCGACATGCTGCTCGACCTCAACTTCAACGCCCGGACGGAGGGCTATCTCAAGATCCTGCGCGCCATCGCCGATCTCGACCTCTTCTGGGTCGAGATCGACAGCTACAGCCCGGAAGGCTTGGGCGCAATCCGGCGGCAGAGCCCGCATCCCGTAAGCTCCGGCGAGACGCTGTTCGGCATTCGCGAGTTCCTGCCCTATTTCCGCGAGCAGGCGATGGATGTCGCCATCATCGACACGGTGTGGAACGGCGTCTGGCAGGCGATGAAGATCGCCGCCCTCGCCGAGGCGCATGAGGTCAATGTTGCACCGCACAATTTCTATGGCCATCTCTGCAGCTTCATGAATGCGCATTTCGCGGCTGCGGTGCCGAATCTGCGCATCATGGAGATCGACATCGACCGTCTCGCCTGGGACCACGAGCTGTTCAGTCGGCTGCCGGAGATCGTCGACGGCCAGCTCATCGTCTCCGATGCGCCGGGATGGGGCACCGAGCCCAATGAGGAGGCGATCCGCGCCCATCCGCCGCGCGGCGGCGCCGGCTTGATGAGCTACAAGCCTTAGCCCACGAGGCCGATTGCGAGTCAATCGCGAACCAAAGCGCGCGCCATTTCTTTGACGGCGCAGGCCTTTTTTCGGCCATTGGTCGCGGCACGAAATCGTCATAGAATCGACCGCAGGTGCGTCGGGGCCGGTCATGCTCGGCCGGCGCCGGCTACGCTTCAAAAAGGGCGGCCTGATGGCCGCACCGGCCAAGGTCGCCTCGTCCGTTTGGAGGAGACGCGATGAATGTCGAAGCCATTCTGCGCAACAAGGGCGGCGCCGTCGCCACGGTTGCGCCGCACGCGAAGATCGCCGAGGCCGCGGCGATGCTGCGCCGCGAAGGGATCGGTGCGCTGGTGGTGAGCCGCGACGGCAGCGCCGTCGACGGGATCATTTCCGAGCGCGATATCGTCCACGGCCTTGCCGGGCTCGGCGCGGGGCTGCTCGACACAGAGGTCGAGACGCTGATGACGCGCCGCGTGTTCACCTGCTCGCCGCGCGACACGATCGCCGATCTCGCGGTCGAGATGACGCAGCGCCGCATCCGCCACATCCCGGTGCTCCGCGAGGGCGCGCTTGCCGGCATCGTGAGCATCGGCGATGTGGTGAAGGCGCGGCTCGACGAGATGGAATACGAGACCACCTCGCTGCGGAGCTTCATCGCCGGCGCAAGCTGAGCGGCGGCAACCGGCTCCCGCCCGTCACAAGCGCGTGACCCGGCTTGGCCGGGCGGCGGCGTCGGGCCATATCCTTGACGGATTCAGGGGTCAGGGCATGGCCGGAACGTTGCGGCGGTTCGTCGTGCTGATTGCGGTGCTCGCGGCGGGCTGCGCCGACGAGCCGCGCCTGGCGCAAGTCAGCGCGCAGCTGCCGCCGCCAAGTGGCCAAGCGCGGCTCTTCGTCTACCGCACATTCGATCTGGGGCAGAGCCTCGAATGGGTCCCGGTCTCTGTCAACGGCAGCACCATCGGCGGCGTCGGGCCGGGTCACGTGCTGGTCTGCTACCTCCCGCCCGGCACCTACACGATCGCCGCCAAGAGCGAAGGTCTTTGGCCCAACCAGACGAAGACGATCGCCGTCGCGGCCGGCCAGGAGATCTACGCCAAGGTCGGCTCCTTCCGCCAGATCGGGCCGACGGATGACACCGGCGGAGGGTTTTTGAGCACCTTCGTGATCATGCTTGAGGACACGGCCGCGGGCCGGCAGGACGTCGCTCAGCTCTGGTACGGGCCTTGCGGCGCACCGTTCGCGGTGCCGGGGTCAGGCAAGGCAGTCGCTCCGCCGTCTCGCAGCGCTCTCGATCGATGATTTGGCGATCCTACGCAGTGACCGCTGCGGTTGACGCGTCGCGGCGGACTGTCCATCGGCTCACGCAGCGCGAAGCGGCCTTTGAACCGCGCGTCGCCGCTGCCTGGAACTCGTCACGCTGCTCGTGGCGAGCCTCCAAGCCCTCTCCGGAGAAGGGGATGTGATGCGGGAATTAATTCGCGGTTATTTGCCGGCTTTATCGGTCGGGCCGATTTCGCGCTTCCTAGATAGTGAGTGAGAGACACGTCCTTTCTTGCACAATCGAGGGTTAGATATGATGAGAATGCGTACATCTTTCCTTGCTGCTGTGCTCCTTGCCGGCGTCGCGGCAAGCGGCGTCGCGCCCGCTTTCGCGCAGATCGCGCCACCGTCGGCCAATGTCGGCACGGCGCAAACGCCGACGCATCGCCCGATGCATCGGATGAGTAGCACGAGCCATGCGACGCGCGGGCGTGACGGTCGTCCCACGTTATTCTGGAATGACAACCCACTGTTCCAACTGTGAGCGCAACTCTGCGAGCGTTCGGTGTTGAGTTGACTAACGACGTAGCGTGACGGGCAGAGCAGGGGGGCATCGCGCCAACCCTCTCGCTTCCCGCTCACCCGTTCGCATGAGCGGGCAAGGGCTTCGGGGCTGAAGCGCGGGCGCCACGCACGCCTAAAGGGGGTCTGTCCTCACCAGTGGCCAGTGATGTAGATCACACTGCGAAGCAAGCGAGCGCCACCACGTCCGAAACATCAAGAAGGAACGTGCCAGAAAAAGGCGCGTCGAGCGGCCGACGTGGAGTGAGTGGACATGCTCAATCACGATGCAAATCGCAGAAGATGGCGTCTCGCGTTACTTTCCGTGACCCTCGCGTTGGTTCTCGGCGCTTGTGCACAGTTAGGCTTTAGGCCAATAACCGGAGATAATCCCTACCATTATCAATGCACTGGCAATTGCCAGGCGGGCGCGTAAATGGGCTGGCCCTCGCGCTGGCGATAGGCGGCTTTGCGATCGACGGGGCCAGTTTGGGGTTGTGTCTCACTCACGGTTTTTGCTCCTTCTGACCATTGACGACAAAGTGGCGTAGGCCGCCAGAAGACCACGACGCGGAAGCGGTGGAAGACTTTCAAGAGCGACCAGCCGCGCCGGCAGATCGTTTGGTCGATATTGCTGTGCGTCACTGCGGCAATGATCGCGCCGGGGGTTTCTTTGTCGTCAGGCACGTCAGCGGCGAATGCGGCGGCGGCTGAGAGGGCTAGGGCAAGGACGCGGACGCGCACCTAATGTTCTCACGCCGACTACCAAACAGCGCTCAACACCATGGCGATGCCCACTATCGAGACCGTCCAGCAGGCTGTGCGCGTGTACGGAATCGCAATCACGTAGGCAGGCACGTAGAGTAGCCGAGCCCAGATGTAGCACTGCGCACCTAGCACCGACAGTGTCGTGGACTTCCCCAACGCTTGCACGAGAAGCACTGCGGCAGCGAAGAGCGCGAACGTCTCCAGAAAATTGCGATAGGCCCGCTCGATGCGCGAGGCAACCCTGCCGAGCGGCTTCGCTGGATCGTCCCGAGGTCCCACACCAAAAGGAAGCCCTCGGCCCGCCACGTTGAACGAAACCGAAAGCAGCAGCTGAAAAATTCCAAGCGCGATCGCCCAAAATAGAATCGACGTTTCAGTGGTCATGACCCCTCTCAGATGTCACGACGGTCGGTGTCACAAAAGCCATGGACCGCTGCGAGCTAGCTCGCGGTCTGCCAGCCACAAAGCGGCTGCGATCCGTCGAACCACGCGACCGTATTGAACATTGTCCGGTGGGAGGATGTCGCGAAATGAGCCATATCGGAGCAGGTGTTGCGACTAGACAGAGCTTAACGCCTGTAGTCAGCTTGCTGCGTATGCGGGCGACTCGCGATCTTGTCCGAAGTCTCAGTGAGGAGTTTTCCGACTTGATGGCCTACCTCGCGAATGAGATATTCTGCCGAACGTAGCCGTGTACTGATCAACGAAAAACCCGCAGGAAGGTGCGTTTCCTGCGGGTTCCGAAACTGGTGGAGCAGAGGGGGATCGAACCCCTGACCTCGACATTGCGAACGTCGCGCTCTCCCAACTGAGCTACTGCCCCGCGACGGGCGGCGACTATGGGAGCGGCCGCCTTCCCGTGTCAAGGCTTAGCCGCCGGGCTTGCAGCCCCGCAGCGCCGCGGCTACCGTACCGCCGCTTCGCGAGGGGGCAAGGGCGGTTTCATGGGCGGTTTCCTCATACCGGTGATCGACGTCATCATCGCGCTGATCCACATCTATTGGTGGATCGTCATCATCTCCGCGGTGATGAGCTGGCTGATCGCCTTCAACGTCATCAACACCTATAGCCGGCCGGTTGCCATGATCGGCGACTTCCTCTATCGCGCGACCGAGCCGGCGCTGCGCCCGATCAGGCAGTTCCTGCCCAATCTCGGCGGCCTCGACATCTCGCCGATCATCCTGCTGCTGATCCTGTGGTTCATCGAGCGCGAGCTCATCCAGCTCGAATTCTACGTCGCGAGGCTCTGACGGCGGCGCTGCCTCGTCCCTTTACCGCCGCCCCGGACGGCGTGCGGCTTCAGGTGCGGCTCTCGCCCAAGGCCTCGGCCGAGCGCGTTCAGGGGCTGGTCGAGGATGGCGCGGGGGGCGTCGCGCTCAAAGTGGCGGTGACGGCGCCGGCGGAGGCGGGCAAGGCCAACGCGGCGCTGCTCGCGCTGCTGGCACGGACGCTGAAGCTGAAGCGGGGCGATGTGAGTCTCGCGCTCGGCGCCACCGACCGGCGCAAGCTTGTCCACCTTGCCGGCGATCCCGCGGCGCTCGCCGCCCAGCTCGAGGAAAGGCTCGGCCCGTGGTTGAAACGCGATTGATCGACGGCAAAGCCGCGGCGGCGGCGCTGCGGCAGCGCGTCGCCGCCGCGGCGGCCGATCTGGCGGCGCGATACGCCACCGTCCCGAGCCTTGCCGCGGTGCTGGTGGGCGAGGATCCCGCCAGCGAGATCTATGTGCGCAGCAAGGCCAAGGCGACGCGCGAGGCCGGGCTTGCCGGCATCGAGCACCGGCTGCCCGCGGCGACGAGCGAGGCGGAGTTGCTGCGGCTCATCGACACGCTCAATGCCGATCCCGCCATTGACGGCATCCTGGTGCAGCTGCCCTTGCCGCCGCAGATCAATCCTCAGCGCGTCATCGAGGCGCTCGACCCGGCCAAGGATGTCGACGGCTTCCACCCGCGCAATGTGGGGCGATTGTGGAGCGGCGGCGAAGCACTGGTGCCATGCACGCCCTGGGGCGCGCTCTTGCTGCTGCGCCAGGCGATGGGCGCGCTGGCCGGCGCCGATGCGGTGGTGATCGGCCGCTCCAACATCGTCGGCAAGCCGATGGCGGCGCTGCTCCTCGCCGAGAATTGCAGCGTCACCTTGGCGCATTCGAAAAGCCGCGACCTGCCGGCGCTCGCGCGCCGCGCCGACATCCTCGTCGCCGCGGTCGGCCGCGCCGAGCTGGTGCGCGGCACCTGGATCAAGCCGGGTGCCGTGGTGATCGATGTCGGCATCAACCGGCTTCCCGGCGAAGGCGGCAAGAGCCGCCTCGTCGGCGACGTCGCTTTCGCCGAAGCGCAGGGCATCGCCGGCGCGATCACGCCGGTGCCGGGCGGCGTCGGACCGATGACCATCGCCTGCCTGTTGCGCAACACTCTGCTCGCCGCCTGCCGCCGCCGCGGCTTGCCGGCGCCGGAGGTTTGATCGCGAGGGGTTTTGTGCGCGCGCCACCGGGAGAGATCGCTCGCAACGATGCGCGGATTCCCGCTTTCGAGCGTGAAGAAAATGCTGGGATAAGGAGCGGTGCATCCCTCGAGCGCTCGCTGCGCTCGCGAGGCAGAAGTGCGGCGAGCAGAGCTTGTGGCGGATACGTGCGGCTCTCGCGATTGCTACGCACGCTGACGCCGCCCTCGACGAACGCTAGGCGCTCGCGAGGCGGAAATTGGCTTCGGTCTTGGCGCGAATTTCCTCGAAGGTGACCTTCGGCGCGAGTTCGATGAGCGCCATGCCGGTGCCGGCCTTCTTGTCGATGGTGAAGACGCCGAGATCGGTGATCACCA
>JASHUO010000338.1 GCA_030039975.1 Alphaproteobacteria bacterium | reverse complement strand
CCATCGGCCGCCGCCACCGTCTCGACGACGCGCATCGAGGTGATGGGATCGATCTCGAGCCCGCCGAGCGCCTTTGGAATGTAGAGCCGAAAAAGCTGCGCCTCGTGCATCGCTGCCGAGAGCGCCGGGGGTAGTCGGCGCAATCGCTCGCTCTCGCCGCGCGCGGCGCGGATCGCCGGAGCGAGGCGCTCGGCGGCGGCGATGAGCGAAGCCGCGCTTGGAGCTGGCAGCTTCATCGCGCCATCCGGGAGCGGGGGGCCATCTCGATCTGACATCCGATCATGGCCGGATTCAGCGAAATCGGCCGAGCAACGTCAAGTTGGCCGGGCTTTGCCGCCAAGAGCGCACATTCGTCAGAGGTGCGCGGGGGCGGGGGCTGCGAACAACTCGTCGACGCGAGAGCATGCCGCGGATCGTCCCGCGCTCGTTCCGAGTGTCGGCTCCCACACGCTGCGTGCCTCGACCCCCGCGCGACTCTGAGATGTGGAGCGCGTCGGACCGACTGTCAATGCAAGGCTTCAGAGGGCGCTGGTGATGTCAGCTCGGCGGCGCGCCGCTCGGCGAGCGAAGGACGCCGGCGAAGCCACCAGGGTCTGCGCCTTGCTGTTGAGCAGCGTGATCAAGCCGGAAACCCCCTGGCGCTGGAGCACCGACGTGAATTGCGAGCGCAAGGTCGCCAACTGGCTGATCGTTCCGGTGAGATAGATGTCGCCGACCCGCCAGTCGCCTTCATGCTGGCGCATCAGATAATTCATGCTGACCGGCTCGCCGTCCGATTTCACGATCCGGCTCTCGACGATGGTGCCGTAAGGTGTGTTCTGCTGTCCGGTGACCTCGAACTTCTCTCCGGAGTAGCTGGCGAAATTGTCGGCGTAGGTCGCCGCCATATAGCGCGCGAAGGCTTCACTCACCTGCTTCTTCTGCGCATCGGACAATGAGTTCCAGGCCGGGCCGACAGCCATCTGCGTCATATAGGAGAGATCGAAATTCTGCTGGATCGCCGGCGCGATCCGCTCGTATCGGCCGCGGATGCCGAGCGTAGCGCCGTCCTTCATCGCGCCGAGCAGAGCGCTGTAAAAACTCTGAACCGTCTCCTGCGGCGCCGATGCCGCAAGGCCGCGCGCTGACGATCCGGCGACAGCGATCAACCCGACAAGCGCGAGCGCCAGCAGTCGTGCTGCGCGCCGGGATGGCCAGTCTCTCCAGATCGAGCGCTCGCCGAGGGACATCGCGCTTCTCGCAGTCAGCGCTAGCAAAGCGTGTCAAACAGCATAGCCCGGCATCCATTCCGCTGGCGAGACGAAATGGTGGCCGCCACGCTGCGTCAAGTGGCGCCGCATGGCAGCAGCGCTCAAGTTGAACTGCCACTCCGGTTAGCTGTCGTGGTGGTGATGATGCGGCGTGCCGGTCGCGTGCGCATGCGCGTGCGCCGCCGCGGCGTGGTCGTGCTGGGCATAGTGCTGGCGCAGGAGATCGCGGCCATAATCGTTGCCGTTGGGCGTGCGTACGACGGTATGGATGTGGTCGCGCGACGGCTTGTCGTTGTCGTAAACGATGCCCGACTGGTGGTCGAACTCGACCAGGATCACGGGCGACAGGATGCGGTAATAGAAGGGGCTATGGTCGTCCACCGGGCCGATCCAGGCGAAGTGACTGGCGTCGAGATGGCGCTTCACCTCGGTCCAGCGAAGCTCGGCGTGGCCCGGCCGGATGCGACCGGTATAGACGCCGAGCAGTGCTTCGAGGCGTTCGCGGCCATCGCTCGGCAGGTCGGGATAGCGGATGCCGACCGGTTCGATGCGGCGGTTGTCCTGGAACGCGGCGGTCAGGAGTTCGCCCGGCAGCTCGTGGCCGATCGTCGCCTGCTGCCGCTCGCCATTCGACAAGGCAACCATCAGCGCGTGGCCGGCTTCCTCCTCCGCAGCGAAGACCCGCGTTCCCTTATAGCGGCCAAAGCGCGCCAGGACCGGTTCCGACCCCATAAAGCTCGGCGTCATGACGAGCTGGTCGCCGAGCACAAAGGCGTTGAGGTTGAGGTGATGCCCGTCGATCTGGAAGCCCCACGGCTCATCCGCCGAGGGCGTGCCGAAGATACTGAGCCAATAGAACCACTCGCTGTATTCCTCTGGCTTGCCGCTGATTTCGAGCGCGTGCTCGTTGAGCCGCATGATGTCGCGGGCGAGCTGGTAGCCGGCGGCGCTGAGGCTTTCACGGAACAGGCCGAGCGCGGCCTCGCGCTGGTCATGGCCGAGATCGGCGAGGCAGATGCCGTGGCGCATCAGCCAGGGGTGGATATTGCACCATTGCCGCCACGCGTCATCGCCGACGGCGAAACCCGCCGCCGCCTCGCGCTGCGGCGCCGAAAGGCCGGCGAGAAAGGCGCGCGCCGCGGCGATGAGCGGCGCCAGCGACACACCGGTCTTGCCCGTCGCGAAGAGACCCGGCGCGATTGCCCCGCCCGGCCCGGTGCCGACGCCCTGAAACGGCTCGGCGAGGCCCGCTCTGGCGCGGTCGAGCATCGGCTGCATGCGCGGCGGCAGGTCGAACGGCCGGATCGCCGGCGTCGGCGGACGCTGCCGCAACGCGAAATGCGCGCTCTCTCCAGCCATGCCCATACTCCTTTTGGACCCTTGGCACCGTACAGCGCCGCGACCGCATCAACAAGGAGCGGTGCCGCCGGCAGCCCCGCTCTATGTACCCGGCGCCCGGCCCTCGGCGCGTCTTGCCTTGCCGAACCGGAATTCACGGGTCAGAGTGACTGGACTGGATTGCGTTGGCGAGACGAGTATGGCTGAGGCACAGCGTCCAAGCCGGATCGACGTCCATCATCATTTCTATGCGCCCGAATATCTCGCGGTGATGGGCGACATGGTAAAGCGGCCGGTCGTGCGGGACTGGACGATGGCGCGCAGTCTCGAAGAGATGGACAAGAACGGCGTTGGCACCGCGATGCTGTCGCTGTCGCCGCCGGGGCTGCATCACCTCGGCCGAGAGGAGATGCGGCACCTGGCGCGGGCGATCAACGAGCATGCGGCGACACTGCGTTCGACCCATCCCTTGCGCTACGGGCATTTCGCCTC
>JASHUO010000337.1 GCA_030039975.1 Alphaproteobacteria bacterium | reverse complement strand
GCGCGGGATGAAGGAGGCGCCATGTCCTTCCGATGCCACATATCGGCGCCCCGCCACAAACGGATCGTTAAGCATAGCCAAGTAGGCTGTGTGCGACCCGGCGTTGGGAGATCGGATGCACGCGCCTATACGCGAGAAGCGCCTCACCATGCGCGCGCTCGGCCATTGGCGAGACGCGCAAGGCGAGCGGCCGTTTCCGCGCTTGGCCGACATCGATCCCGCGCGGCTGGGCGACGATTGGGACTATTGCCTTCTCCTCCGCCTCGCGGCTCCCGTCGAGCGCTCGCGCTTTTTGCATGTGGGACGCCAGCTCTGCGTACCGGCAGGCTCGCCGTTCGAAGGGCGGTGCCTGGAGCACTGCCCGCAACAAACAGTCCTGGCGCAAGCGACCTCCTATGTATCGGCCGTGATCAACAGGCGCGTGCCCGTCAGCATCGGTGGCACCACGCTGCACGAGGGGGTGCAGGTTCTCTACCGCAGCATCTTGACGCCGCTCTCCGACGACGGCACCACGATCGACGCGATCTTCGGCGCCGCGAACTATCGCGTCGCTCCCGCGAGCGACGAGCGCGTCCCGCCATGACCCGAGATCAACTTGGCCGTGCGGTGACGTTCGAGCTGCGCAAATATGTCGGCGGGCGATGGCTCCTCGATTCCGTGTTCGACGACAAGGCCTACGCGATCGAAGAAGCCAAGTCGCTCAAGGAACGCTTCAAATCGATCCCCGCGGTCTGGGTCGTTGCGGTCACCGAGGAACATGGCGAGTTCCGCGAGGCGACGGTTTTTCGGCAGTCGATCGTCGACGAAGAGCCCGGCCTATGGAAGACGGTTCAGAGCCGTCCCGATACACCAGCGGCGGCTCGGATCCCGGCGAACAGCGGCGCGAACACCGGCGCGCCAAAGCCGCGTCGCCGAAGCGCATGGTTCCATTATGCGCAGATCGCCCTCGGCATGGTCGTCGTGCTCGCCGTCGGCATCCTCGGCTTTGCCGCCCTGGCCTTGCTGCGATGAGCACGCCGCGCGGGGTTCCATCATGCCCGGTCAGAACGGCAGCTTCGGTATGTTGAGCACCGCTTGGATGCGCCTGACGAGCTGACGGTATTCCGCTTTGTGTCCTTCGTTGAGGCGGGATTGCTGGCTCGCCGTATCCGGCCGCGATTGGACGCCGAGATTGTAGACCAGCACGAGGTCGCCCGACCTCACAACGACATAGGCGGCGGTGTAGCCATCGACGATGTTCTCGGCTCTGCCGCCGGAGAAGCGAGCATTGTCGGCGCCCTTGGGCAGCGGCCGCAGAAAGGTCAGCAGCAGCTTCACCCCGGGGGCCGCGCCCGGGAGATCGCGGATCTGGTAGAGCTGCGTGTTGCAGTACCAGCCGAGCACGGTGATGTGGCGGCATTTCTTCAAGAGATAGACCTTGCCGGGCTGCATCGCCGGCCGCGCCCCCGTCGTCCAGGAGGTATCGCTGCCCTGCAGCTCGGTCGCCGCCCGCTTCAGATCCCGGGGATCGGCATATTCGTAGTAAGTGTCGTCAGGCTTGGGCGAGCGCTCGAACTGGCCGATGATCTCGATCACGCGGGCGGTCGGATCGGCGCCGGCATTTGCCGCCGGCACGAACAGCACCTGGCGCATGACCGAGAGGCTGGGGCCGTTCCCCTCGAAGCTGCGCGACGCGCCGTCGCGCGCCGTCTCCGGGCTGACGCGCGCGACCGCATCGCGCGTCGCCTTGATCTTGTCGGCCGGCGCGGCATTGGCGAAGGCCGAGGTCACCTGCTCGATCTCTTGCGTGATCCGCGCGATGACGGCGGCAGCGCGCGCCTCCGCGGGCGCTCCGGCATTGAGGCCGAGCGCTGGCGCCACGGCGGTGCCAAAGGCCGGGTCCCGTCCCTGCGCGATGGTCGTCAGCAGCGGCGACAGCCGGTTCGCCGGCACCGGCGTCTGCGCCCGGGCATCGGGTGACAAAACGAGCAACAGAAGCAGCAGCGCGATCGCGCCGGACCGTCTCATCATCGCTTCCTCCGGTTTGGTCGCGCCAAGGCTCGGGCTGCGCGCTGCATTCCGCCGCGACGGGCGGAGAAGAGCGTGGATGGCGCTCGCTCGTCAAGCGGGCATACCAACACAATCCTGAAGCGATCGAGCCCCCGGCTTGACCCGAGCCGCCCTCCGGCCGCTTAATTGGAAAAACCGACCCGAGGGAGCGCCCATGCAGTACGACCTCAAGATCGCCGGCGGCAGCATCGTCGATGGCAGCGGCAAGCCGCGTTATGCCGGCGATGTCGGCATCAGCGGCGGCAAGATCGTGGCGCTGGGCGCAGCGCCGGGCGAAGCGCGCGAGACGATCGACGCCACCGGCCGCATCGTCTCGCCCGGCTTCGTCGACATCCATACCCATTACGACGCCCAGATCGCTTGGGACCGCATGCTCACCATCTCGCCCTGGCACGGCGTCACCACGGTGGTGATGGGCAATTGCGGCTTCAGCGTCGCGCCGACGCGCGCCGCGCATCGCGACCTCATGATTCGCTCGCTCGAGAAGGTCGAGGGCATGAGCGTCGCCGCGCTCGAGGCCGGCCTCGGCCCCGATTGGGGCTTCGAAACCTTCCCCG
>JASHUO010000336.1 GCA_030039975.1 Alphaproteobacteria bacterium | reverse complement strand
AGCCCGACCCGAAACGGCGCCACGCTCTCGGGCCAGACGATACCAGCGTCGTCGTGGCAGGATTCGATGATGGCGCCGACGAGGCGCGAGACGCCGATGCCGTAGGAGCCCATCTCGACCGGGATCGGCTCGCCCTTGGCGCCGGCGACCACGGCATTCATCGGCTTCGAGTATTTCGTGCCGAAATAGAAGATCTGGCCGACCTCTATGCCGCGCGCCTGGCGCCGCCGCGCCTCGGGGACGCGGGTCTCGAACTCCGCCGCGTCGTGCTTCTCGTCGGTTGCGGCATACCAGCCGGCGATGTAGTCCTGCACCTGGGGCGAGGCCGGATCGATGGCGGCCTCGTCGAGCTGCACGACGTCGCTGTCGAAGAAGAGCTGGCTTTCGCCGGTATCCGCCTGAACGTGGAACTCGTGGCTGAGATCGCCGCCGATCGGGCCGGTATCGGCGCGCACCGGGATCGGGGTCAGCCCCATCCGCTTGAAGGTCTTCATATAGGCGACGAACATGCGGAAATAGGCGGTGACCGACGCCGCCTTGTCGATGTCGAAGGAGTAGGCGTCCTTCATCAGGAATTCGCGCCCGCGCATCACGCCGAAGCGCGGCCGCACCTCGTCGCGGAACTTCCACTGGATGTGGTAGAGGTTCTTCGGCAGGTCGCGATAGCTCTTGACCGTGTGGCGGAAGATGTCGGTGATGAGCTCCTCGTTGGTGGGCCCGTAGAGCATCGCCCGCTCGTGCCGGTCGGTGATGCGCAGCATTTCCTTGCCGTAATCCTCATAGCGGCCGCTCTCCTGCCAGAGCTCGGCCGGCTGGATCGTCGGCATCAGCACTTCGAGCGCGCCGGCGGCGTCCTGCTCCTCGCGCACGATCTGCTCGACCTTGCGCAGCACCCGGAGGCCGAGCGGCAGCCAGGAATAGATCCCGGCGCTGGCCTGGCGGATCATGGCGGCGCGCAGCATCAGCCGATGCGAAACGATCTGCGCCTCGCTCGGGGTCTCGCGCAGCAAGGGCAGGAAATAGGCGGAAAGACGCATGGGACCTCAGGGCTGCCGCAGAGAGCCGCGGACTCTAGGGAAGCGGGCGCGCGATGTCTATGCGGGCGGGAGGGCTAACGGGTTTTCGCCGCTTGGCACGCCGCCGCCAGCATGTCCTGCTCGTTCTGCGAGATCGGCTGGCCGTTGAAATAGGCGCGGCCGTCCTGGAGGGTGACGTATCCCACCACCGCCTTGCCGTGGAAGAGGCTCGAATTGGCGGGGATGCCGTAGCGCTTCTGCAGATTGACGCCGATCTCGATCGGGAAATTGTCGAGCTTCAGGGGCGGCGTCGAGCTCGGCAGGTCGGCGGGGGCCACGGGCTTGCCGTCGACATCGACCCCCGGCGTGTAGTCGGCCCCGGGCACGCCCGCCTCGCCGCCGGCGAGGCTCGGGCAGAGCGTCGAGGACATGACCATGCGTCCGTCCTTCGAGACCGAGACGCCGCCCGGGGGTGGCGGCGCCATATCCTCGAGCCCGGGCGGCGGCGTCACCGAGGTTTGCGCGAAGGCTGGCACGGCGAAAAGTGCGGCAAGTGCCGTAAGGATCGGGCGGAGCATCGCCAGATACTAGCCGAGCCGCCGAAACCCGGCCATCATCCCGCGGGGCATTGGGGGGAAGCATGTTCGAGCGTTATTTCCGGCTGGCTGAGAACGGCACAACCATCCGGACCGAGGTGGTGGCCGGCGTCACCACCTTCCTCACCATGGCCTACATCATGTTCGTGAACCCGGCGATCCTCGGCGATGCCGGGATGGATCACGGCGCGGTCTTCGTCGCCACCTGCCTCGGCTCGGCGATCGGGACGCTGATCATGGCGCTCTACGCCAACTACCCGCTGGCGCTGGCGCCGGGCATGGGCCTCAACGCCTATTTCACCTATGGCGTGGTCAAGGGCATGCACTACCCCTGGCAGGTGGCGCTGGGCGCCGTTTTCCTGTCGGGGGTGCTGTTCCTGATGCTCAGCCTGACGCGGGTGCGCAGCTGGATCGCCGATGCCATTCCGCAGTCCCAGAAGCTGGCAATCTCCGCCGGGATCGGCCTGTTCCTCGGCATCATCGCGCTCAAGGACGCCGGCATCGTCACCGGCGACCCGGAGACGCTGGTGACGCTCGGCAATCTCAAGACGCCGGCGACGGTGCTGGCGGTGCTGGGCTTCTTTGCCATGGTGGCGCTCGATGCGCGCCGCGTCCCCGGCGCCATAATCATCGCCGTGCTGGCGACGACCGCCGCCGGCGTGCTGCTGGGGGTCTCGCCCTTTGCCGGCGTCTTCGCGCTGCCGCCGAGCCTGGCGCCGACCTTCCTCAAGCTCGATCTCGCCGGCACCTTCCAGATCGGCCTCGTCACCATCGTCTTCGCGTTCTTCTTCGTCGATCTCTTCGACAATACGGGCACGCTGGTGGGCGTCGCCTACCGCGCCGGGCTCATCGATCGCGACGGCAAGATCCCGCGCCTCCGCCAGGCCTTTCTCGCGGATAGTATTGCAACGATAACGGGAGCTCTTCTCGGCACCTCGACTCTAACGAGCTATATCGAGAGCGCGGCCGGCGTCAGAGCCGGCGGCCGGACGGGCCTGGTCGGTCTCGTGGTCGCCGCGCTCTTTCTGCTGAGCCTGTTCCTCGCGCCGCTGGCCGGAACCGTGCCCGGCTACGCCACCGCACCCGCGCTGTTCTTCGTCGCCTGCCTGATGACGCGCGGCCTCGCCGAGATCGATTGGCAGGACGTGACGGAATATGCCCCGGCGGTGGTGACGGCGCTGACCATGCCCCTCACCTTCTCCATCGCCAACGGCATCGCCTTCGGCTTCATCGCCTATGCCGCGGTCAAGCTGCTCGCCGGCCGGCCGGCGGAGGCGGGACCGGCGGTCATCGTGCTTGCTGCCCTCTTTCTGGTCAAATTCGTCGTGCTCTGAGCCGAGATCACTCTTTTTCGCATCCCGGTCACCGAAAATTTAGATGACGGGCCAAACAGAGTTTCGTACACTCCTGTCTGGCTATTCGTCACGCGCCAGACGCGACAAGGCCCAGGTTTAGGGAGGAATTGCCGTTAAGCACCGGTCGGGGGAGAACCCACAAGAACAGACCACGGCTTAACCGCAGCGAGCTCGGCAAGATCAGTTTCTGATCTTGCCTTATTTTTTGGCCGAACGGCGGGGCGCCGCGTCACTCAACTTCTTCGCGGGCAAGGCTTGCTCGATCGCCTGCCAGGGCGGCCCGAGCGCGGCAATCTGCTGGTATACAGGACACCACTCCCGGTGCGCGCCGGGGAGATAGCCGAGGCTCATCAGGAATTCGCCGACGATCTCGCCGCCGGTGAATCGGAACGTCTTTTTGAAAAGCTTTACCCATTCGGCTTTGGGCAGCGGGTGATGCGCATCGAGCCAGGCGGCGAACGAGCCGTGGCTGTCGCGAATCTCCTGCAGGCGCCGGGCATTGTCGATGGCGGCATCGATCTTGAGCCGATTGCGGATGATGCGTGCATCCGCCATCAGCCGACGGCGATCGCGGGCGCCGAACCCGGCGACGCGGTCGATGTCAAAACCGGCAAAGGCCTCGCTGAAGGCCGCGCGCTTCATCAGGATGGTGAGCCAGGAGAGCCCGGCCTGGTTGATCTCCAGCACTAGCCGCTCGAACAGCACCCGATCGTTCCGCGAGGGAAAACCATACTCGGTTTCGTGATAGGGCCCGTGGAAAGGATGGCCGGGCGCCGCGTCGCAGTAGGAGGCCGTCATGGCTGGCGGAACTGGATCAGGTTGGAGCTGACCAGCGCGAAGACCCCGAGCCAGACCAC
>JASHUO010000335.1 GCA_030039975.1 Alphaproteobacteria bacterium | reverse complement strand
ATCCGGAAGTCACGAAGAGCTTGCCTGGGTGGTCGAGCGTACAGCCCTACGCAGAGTTGCAGATCGAGGGCAGACTCGTCGTCCTATGTCACTACGCCTTCCGCACGTGGCGCGACATGGGCAGGGGAGCGCTAAATCTCCACGGCCATAGTCACGGTCGGCTGAAGCCGCTCCCGCGGCAAATCGACGTGGGTGTGGACATCTGGGATTTTTGTCCTCAGACCCTCGAGCGACTCCTCGCGCGAAGCCGTCGGCCGGAATCCGGTTTCTCCTAAGCGGCGCCCCTCACGCAAGCCGCAGGATGAGGCCCTCCTCGGCGAAGAGGGGATCGCCTGCGGCGACGGCAGTGCCCGCACGGCGACGGGGATCTGTCGAGAGATCGGCGACCGCGACCGCCGCGCCGGGCGGCAGGATCGTCCGAGCTTCATGCGGAGCGAAGTTGAGCAGGACCACGACGCGCGAAGTCTCGGCGGCGCGGCAATAGGCCAGCAGGTCAGACGCCGGCGACAGCCATTCGAAGCTTCCGTCCCGCAGCGGCCGTGACTGGCGCCGGTAGGCAAGGAGCCGCCGGTAGAAGGCGAGCAGCGAGCTGGCATCCGCCGTCTGGCGCAGGACGCTGACGCGATCCGGCTCGTCCGGCATCGGCAGCCAGGATTTCGTCGGATCGAATGCGCCGAGGGTGCCGGGGCCCCATTGCATCGGCGTCCGGTTGGCATCGCGCTGGTCGACGTCCCGTATCCGCTCGGCGGCAACCGGCACGTCCGTCATGCCGATCTCCTCGCCATAATAGACGCAGGGAACGCTGCGCAGCGTCATTTGCATCATCGCGGCCAGCCGCGCCCGACGCCCGTCACCCGCGAGCAACCCGTAGCGGCTGGCCGCGCGCCGGTGGTCGTGCGTCGACATCGCACGGCACGGCAACGACCACGGCGGGACGACGCGATCCAGCGCCGCTATGGCCTCGCGGAACGCCGGCGCCGACCACGGGCTGTCCCAGAACAGGACATCGAAGACCATCTGCAATTCATCGTCGGACTCGCCGAAATATCGCGCCAGCCTGCGCGGTTCGGTGATCGTCACCTCGCCCAGCAGCACGCGGTCCTCGAATTCGTCGGCGACCGCCCGGATGCCGCGCAGGATCTCGTGCACCTCGGGCAGGTCGATGTGGCGCTGCCGGTCCGTCGCGTGATCCATGAAACGGCGCGCCGCCGCGAGCGAGGGCGGATTGTCACGCAGCATCGGGTCCTTTGCCAGGCGATGCGGCACATCGAGCCGGAAGCCATCGACGCCGCGCGACAGCCAGAAGCGCATGACGTCGTGCATCGCCTGGCGCACGTCAGGATTGTGCCAGTCGAGGTCGGCCTGGGCGGGGGTGAAGGTGGTGAGGAAATATTGCCCGCTGCGCTCGTCGAGGGTCCAGGCGCTGCCCACGGCCGGGAAGGAGCTGAGCCAGTTGTTCGGCGGTCCACCGCCCGGCGCCGGATCGGCCCATACGTACCAGGATCGTCGCGAGCTGCGCCGGTCACCCTGCGCTTCGAGAAACCACGGGTGCTTGGTCGAGCTGTGGTTCAGAACCAGGTCGAGGATGACGCGAACGCCGCGTCGATGCGCGGCGTCGAGCAGCCGGTCGAAATCGGCCAACGTGCCATAGACCGGATCGACCGCCGTGTAGTCGCTGATGTCGTAGCCGAAATCGACCTGAGGCGACGGAAAGAACGGCGATAGCCAGACGGCATCGATTTGGAGGTCGTTGAGATAATCCAGCCGGGCGGTGATGCCCGGCAGGTCGCCGATGCCGTCGCCATTCCCGTCGGCAAAGCTGCGCGGATAGATTTGATAGAAGACCGCCGATCGCCACCAATCGGCGGAACGCTCGCCCAGCATCGCCGCTACCGCTTGGGCTAATCCGCGTCCGATCCGCGAACCGCACCCGTGCCCGTGCTCGAGCGCTCGCGGCCGATCATCCGCTCGAGCACCGCCAGGGCGGCGCCCGCCCGCGCGCGATCGAGCTCACCAGAGCCGATGGCCTTCGCGCCCGCCGCGAGACCATCAAGAAACGCGGTATCGCAGTCCTTTGTCGCTGATTTGCTTGCCGCCGATGCCTCGAGGATCTCTCTGATCCTTTCGGTCGCCTCGAAAATGCGCGCGCGGTCGATATCGGAGCAACTTGCTGCGGCGCCGAGGATGTACCCAGCCGACTCGGCAAACGACGGCAGGTCGCCCTGCCCTTGCGGAATAGTCAGCTGATCGGATGCTAAGTACAACATTCCGGCGCTCCCTCATGTGCATATACGCGGAGGAACCAACCTTTTACTCCTCTTTGCGAATGCGTCTAGCTGCGGAAAGTCCGCTTCAATACGCGCATGAAGGGAGCTGGCGGGAATAAAGTCGCCAGTGTTACATGTGGGGCTCGGACTTCCCTTATCCCCACGGCATCTCGCCGGATTCGCAGGAGTAAGCCCATCATGCCACCGAGAATCATGCTGGTGATACCGGCGGACGCCCATGACTTGGCGCGCGACTTGGCGCCGCCGGGCTTCGAACTCGCCATCGCGGCGCCGCGCACGCCCGAGTACCAGGCGGCGCTGGCCGGGGCCGAATATCTCGTGGGCTTCGTCGACATGCTGGTGAACGAGGCGCTCTATCGCGCCGCGCCGAAGCTGAAGCTGATACAGCTGCTGAGCGCCGGCTACGACCGCGCCGATCTGGCGGCCGCCGGTCGCGCCCGAATTCCCATCGCCAACAATGGTGGCGCCAACGCCGTGGCCGTCGCGGAGCACGCGTTGATGCTGATGCTCGCGGTATCGCGCCGGCTCATCCACGTCCATGCCAACGTGGTGGCCGGACGCTGGCGCGGCAACGCCGCGCCGCGCGTCCACGAGCTGCGCGACCGCACGCTCGGCATCGTCGGGCTCGGCACCATCGGCAAGAAGACCGCGCGCCTTGCCGCCGCCTTCGGCATGCGCGTCCAGTATTACGATATCGCGCGGCTCAGCGAGGATGCGGAGGACGCGCTGGGCGTCCGCTTCCGCCTCCTCCGCGAGCTGCTCCGCACCTCCGACATCGTCTCGCTGCACGTGCCGCTCAACGACTCCACGCGGGGCATGATTGGCGGCGCCGAGCTGGCGCTCATGCAGGCCTCGGCGATTCTGATCAATACCAGCCGTGGTCCGGTGGTCGACGAGACCGCGCTCGAAGACGCGCTGGCGCAGCGGCGGCTCGCCGGCGCCGGCCTTGACGTCTTCGCCGAAGAACCGCCCCCCGCCGACCATCCCCTCTTCCGGCTCGACAATGTGGTGCTGACGGCGCATCTCGCCGGCCCGACCTGGGAGAGCAACACGGCGCGGCTGCGCAACGCCTTCGACAACGTGCAGCGCGTCGCGCGCGGTGAGGCACCGCTCTGGGTGATCCCTGAGCTGGGTGGTTGACGGGGCGCTACCCCGCCAGCCGCGCGCCGCCAAATGCGCTTCCAGTCCGCGATCATTCCTGACGCGTGGCTTTGACCGACGGGCGCTCCGAATATCGCGCGACAATCGCCTCCAGCGCCGGGCGACCGCGCCACTCGAAGCTCTTGTGGTTGTCGACGTTGCCCAGCGCACAGATCAGGTTCAGATCCATGATCGAGAACTCGCCGGGGGCAAAACCGTCGCTGGTGGCGTTCTTGTCGAGCCAGTCCAGACAAAGATCGATCCGATCGCGCTGCCGCCGCAGGTAGGCCACCTGGTCGGCCTCTACCCCGCTCATTTTCATCTGGCGGAGATTCATGATGCTGTCGGTCATCGTCTCCACGGTTGCCAGAACTCTTGCATCCTCCCAGTGGCGATCGGAGCGCGTCATGGCAGAGCCGAGCGGCGGCTTCGGGGAGTTCACGCCCATGCGCGGATAGGTCTTCAGGAGATATTCGATGATCAGGTTCGATCCCCAGAGATGGACGTCGCCATCGATGAAGACGGGCAGCAGGAGGCAAGGATTGATCGACGCGAGGCCGGCGAATTCACGGGCGAACGCGTGCTTTTCCCGCTGATGCTCGAGGCCCTTTTCGAGGAGAACGATCAGCACGCGCCGGGCATAGGGGGAAAGATGGCTGTGATAGAGCTTTCTCATCTCCCGACTCATCCGACCCGTTGCGTCACGACCTTCAATTCCGGCAGGTTCATGCTTCAGCTCTATAGAGTGCGTCAGATTATGCGTCTAGCCGCCGTCACGCTCGATCGTTTCGGCAGCTCTGACGAGGCCAGAATTGGAGGTCTGTGATCACAGCATTTGAACCGCAGAGCGCGTCGCCGACCCTCCGCGCGAGCCATCGCCAAGGCGGCTGACCGCTCCATACCTGCGCCGTGTCTCGCCGGAACGCGCAGCGCCGCTCTCGGT
>JASHUO010000334.1 GCA_030039975.1 Alphaproteobacteria bacterium | reverse complement strand
CGTCGAGGCTGACCACTTCCATCACCTGGCCGAGCCCGCCGCGGAACTCGCCGGCGCCGCCGGAATCGATGCGGTACTCCTTGCAGCGGACCAGGATCGGCGACAGCGCCTCGGTGACTTCGACCGGAACGTTGCGGACGCCGCTCGGGAACGCGGTGGCGGAAAGCCCGTCCTTGCCCGGCCGCGCGCCGGTGCCGCCGGAATGGAAGGATTGGACGTTGAAGGGCAGCGCATCCGCCAGCTCCGCCGGATCGCCATCGACGCGGCCGGGGCCGCCCATGGCGAAGAGGTTCCAGAGGCAGGAGGTGCCTTCCGCCGGCACGTCGCCGCGCAGCGCGCCATGCAAGCAGCCGATCATGAGATCGGGCAGCATCTGGCCGGTGATGTGGCGCGTCGCCACCGGCAGCGGATGCTTCGCGTTGAGGATGCAATTCTCCGGCGCGCTGATCGTCATCACCGACAGCGAGCCCTCATTGTTGGGCACTTTGGGCGCCACGATGCATTTGATGCCGAAGGCGGAATAGGCTTCGGTGTAGCACACCGGAACGTTGATGCCGAAGGCCGAAGGCGCCGAGGTGCCGGTGAAATCGACATGGATCCCCTTGTCGCTGATGGTCATCGCCGCCACCAGGTCGATCGGTTTGTCATAGCCGTCGACGCGCATGCTGTTGCGATAGACGCCGGCCGGCAGCTTACGCACCGCTTCGAGCATCGCCGCATGCGAGCGCTCCAGAATATGGTCGCCGAGCCGGTCGAGCGACTCGATCTCGAACTCGTCCATCATCTGCAACAGGCGCCGGCTGCCGACCTCGTTGCAGGCGGCGAGCGAATAGAGATCGCCGATCACCTGCACCGGCTCGCGCACATTGACACGCACGATCTCGACCAGCGTCTCATCGACGCCGGCCGCAGTAGCAAAGCGCATCAGCGGGATATAGATGCCTTCCTCATAGACCTGCCGCGCATCGGGCCCCATGCCGCGCCCGCCGATATCGACGACATGGCTGGTGCAGGCGAACATGGCAACGAGCCGGTCGCGACGGAACACCGGCGTCACCACGGTGAAATCGTGCAGATGCCCGGTCCCTTTCCAGGGATCGTTGGTGATGAAGACGTCACCCGGCTTCATCGTCTGCGTCGGGAATTTGTCGATGAAGTGATAGACGGCGCGCGCCATCGAGTTGACATGGCCCGGCGTGCCGGTGACGGCCTGGGCGAGCATGCGCCCTGCGACGTCGAAGACACCGGCGGAGACGTCGCCGGCCTCGCGTGTCGAGGTGCTGAAGCCGGTACGAACCAGGGTTTGCGCCTGCTCCTCCACAACGGCGATCAGCCGGTCCCACATGATCTGTTGATGAATGAGCGACATCGGTTCATTGCCGAGCATGATCACCTCCGCGTCAGCACGATATAGCCGAGCCCGTTGATGCGGGCCGTGAAAGCACTTGCCACCAGTGTCGTCGTCTCGTCCTCGATGATCAAGGCGGGACCGGCGACGAGATCGCCGGGCACGAGATCGGCACGAGCATAGGTCGGAACCATCACGAAGTCGCCGGTGGCGGGATCGGCGATCTCCGCGCGTCCGCTCGGCGCCGCGGCGCGATCGGGCGGTGCCGGCGGGCAGGACGGCACCGGCGGCTCGACCGTGGCAAGACGCAGCGCCCAGCTCAGTGCCTCGACCTCGAGCCCGGGAATGGTGCGGCCGAATTGCTGGACATATTGCGCCTCGAAGAGACGGATGAGCTCGCGCCGCCCCGCTTCGGCAAGCGCGCCGGGCGGGATGGTGACGGTGACCTCGTGCCCTTGGCCGCGATAGCGCATATCGGCGGTCCAGCTCTCGATCAGCGGCGCACCCGGCGCGCCGCGATGCACCACCGCCTGCGCCTCATCGCGCATCTCGCGGCGGAGCGCGTTGATGGCTTCGGCATCGAAGCTGTCGTCGAGCTGCACATAGCGGCTGCGCACCACCTCGTAAGCGAAAGGCGCCATCAGGAAGCCCACCGCGGAGCCGACGCCGGCGCCGGTCGGCACCAGCACGGTGCCGATGCCGAGCTTCTCCGCGAGGCGCGCCGCGTGCAACGGCGCCGCGCCGCCGAACGCGATCATGGCGCGGCCAGCCAGCTCCTTGCCGCGCTCGACAGCGTGGACGCGGGCGGCATTCGCCATGTTCTCCTCGACCACCTCGGAGAGGCCGAGCGCGGCGCGCGTATCGTCGAGGCCGAGCCGCGCGCCGATGCTGCCGACGACCGCCTGGCGCGAGGCGTCGGGATGCAACGCGATCGTGCCGCCGGCGAAGCGTTCGGGCCGGATGCGGCCGAGCACGAGATCGGCGTCGGTCACCGTCGCCGCCGTGCCGCCGCGGCCGTAACAGGCGGGGCCGGGCTCGGAGCCGGCGCTTTCCGGCCCGACCTGGATGCGGCCGAGCTGATCGAGCGAAGCGATCGACCCGCCGCCCGCGCCGATCTCCACCATCTCGATCACCGGAATGCGGATCGGGATGCCGCTGCCCTTCAAAAAGCGATATTGCCGCGCGACCTCGAAGCTGCGCGAGAATTGCGGCGCGCCATCGTCGATGAGGCAGATCTTGGCGGTGGTGCCGCCCATGTCGAAAGAGAGGATGCGGCGGTGATCGCATTGGCCGGCGATGCGGGTCGCCAGGATGGCGCCGCCCGCCGGACCCGATTCGACGAGCCGAATCGGATAGCGCCGTGCCGTCTCGACGGTGGTGAGGCCGCCGGCCGAGGTCATCAGGAACAGCGGGCAGCGGAAGCCGCGTTGCTGCAGCGCCTCCTCGAGCCGCTTGAGATAACGATCCATCAGCGGCTGCACATAGGCATTGGCGCAGGCGGTGGACCAGCGCTCATATTCGCGCATCTCCGGGCAGACTTCGCTCGAGAGGGTGATCGAGACGTTCGGCAGGAGTTTTTCCAACAAGGCGCGAGCGCGGCGCTCATGCGCCGGGTTGACATAGGAATGGAGGAAACCGATGGCGACGCTCTGCACCCGCTCCTCGACGAGGCGCTGCGCCAGCTCGACGAGCGCCCGCTCCTCGAGCGGCTCCACCACCCGCCCGCGCGCCTCGATCCGCTCCGGCACGGGGAGGCGCAAATGGCGCGGCACCAGCGGCGCCGGCTTCTCCATGAAGATGTCGTATTGCTCGAAGCGGTTCTCATAGGCCATCTCGATCGAATCGCGGAAGCCGCGGGTAACGAGAAGCGCGGTGCGCGCGCCCTTGCGCTCGATGATGGCGTTGGTGGCGAGGGTCGTGCCGTGAATGATGAGGCCGAGCTCCCGCGGCGCCATGCCGATATCGGCAAGGAGCATGTCGATGCCGGAGAGCACTCCCTCCTCGGGCGCGGAGGGTGTGGTCAGCACCTTGCGGCTGAACCGCTTGCCATCGCGCTCGAGCGCGAAATCCGTGAATGTGCCGCCGATATCGACAGCGAGACGCGCCGCGCTCATCCTGTTGCCACCTCTTTGATATTGCCGCCGAGATAGGCCTCGCGGATGCGCGGATCGTTGCGCACCGCGACGGCCGGACCTTCGAGGAATTTGCGGCCGAGCTCCATCACGATCGCCCGGTCGGAAATGATGAGCGCGCCGTGGACGTTCTGCTCGACGATCAGCACGGTGACGCCCGACGCCGCGATGCGGCGCACCGCGGCGAACACCTCGTTCTGCATTTTGGGCGAGAGGCCGAGCGAGGGCTCGTCGAGCAGCAGCAAGGCGGGATCCGTTTCGAGCACCATGGCGGTCTCGAGGATCTGCTGCTCGCCGCCGGAGAGATTGCCCGCCGGCACCGACCATTTCTGTCGCAGCATGGGAAAGGTCTCGACCACACGCTCGATCGCCTCGCGCCGTTCGCCCGCGGCAAGGCTATAGCCGCCCATCTTCAAGTTCTCGGCGACGCTCATCAGCGGAAAATTGCATCGTCCCTGCGGCACGAAGCCGATGCCGAGCTCGAGCCTCGCCCAGGGCGCAAGCCGCTCGATCTCTTCACCGTCGAAGACGATATGCCCGGCGAAGATCCGGTTGGTGCCGTAGATCGCGCGCAGCAGGGTCGATTTGCCGGCACCATTGCCGCCGATCAAGGTGGTGATGCTGCCAGGCGGCAGCGCGGTCGAGAAATCGCGGACGATCGGCACCTCGCCATAGCCGGCCGTCAGCTCCATGATCTCGAGCGCGGGCGCGGTCATGACGCTTCCGCCACGGCGCTGGCCTGGCGCTCGTCGATGCCGAGATAGGCGTCGAGCACGCGTTGATCGCTGTGCACCTCGACCGGCGGGCCTTCGACCAGCTTCTTGCCCTGGTCGAGGACGATGACGTGATCGCAGAGGCCGGTGATGAACTCGACATTGTGCTCGACGATGAGGAAGGTGGCGCCGACGG
>JASHUO010000333.1 GCA_030039975.1 Alphaproteobacteria bacterium | reverse complement strand
CCCGAGGCGCTGGAGTGGCGCTGGCGCGCATGGATGCTGCCGCGCAGCCCGCTTTCGGCGCTGGCCTGTGCCACCAGGAAGTCGAAATCGACGCCGGTGGCGGCGCTTGCCTGCTTCAGCGAATCGACGATCTCGGGCGACAGCGGCCGTCCCGCCACCATCAATCCCGCAAGCTGCTCCTCGGCCATTACCGGCTTCCCCTGCGCATCAGACGTGACAGCGCGTCACGCCGATCATGCAGTCGCGGCCGACCAGCGCGGCGAGGCGCTCCTCGCTCCAGCCTTCCGTCCCCGCCGGCCGCTCGGGCAGGACGAGGTAGCGCATATCGGCCGTCGAATCGTGGACGCGCAGCTCGACATCGTCGCCGAGAACCGTGCCGAATTCCTTCAACACCGCCCGCGGTTCGCGCACGGCGCGGCTGCGATAGGCGCGGCTCTTGTACCAGTCGGGCGGCAATCCCAGCAGCATGCGCGGATAACAGGAGCAGAGCGTGCAGACGATCAGGTTGTGGAGCTTCGCGGTATTTTCGACGACGAGGAGCCGGAAGGTTGCCATCTCGTAGCCGAGTTCGCGCACCGCCGCGGTTCCATCGGCGAGGAGGCGGGCTCTGAAGGCGGGATCGGTCCAGGCGCGCGCGACGACGCGCGCACCCTGCGCCGGGTCACGCGCATCCATCGCCTCGACCGCGCGGCGCACATCCTCGGCAGCAAAAACGCTTTTCGCGATCAGCAGCTCGCGGACGGCGATCTCCATCACCTGGTAATAGCTGAGCCGCTCCGGCGCTTCTGCATGCGGCGGATGGGCATGGCCGTGGCGGTGATCATGCGCCGGGTCGTGGGTATGGACGTCGCTGCTCATCCTTGTCCTTCCCTCACCGCGCCGGCTCGAGCCAGTGCTGATAGATCTCGACTTCGATCGTGTCTGCGGCCGGACCGGCGTAATCCGGCCACAGCTCGCGCTGGCGGAAGCGCACGCGGTAGAGCGGCTGCGCCGGCAAGCCGGGCCGATTGTAAGCGAGCTCTTCGGGGTTGGGAAACGCGCCGCAAAGCCGCTCGATCTCGCCGGTCTGGCCGCGAATATACCAGGGGGTGCGGATATGGCCCGGAGCATCGGCGCGGCGCACCCGGACGCGCGCGCCCGGCGCGAAGCGGGGCTCGACCGCGCTCACCGCCCCGCCTCGCGCGCCTCGATCTCGGCCATCGCGCGGCCAAGCTCGTCGCTGGTGAGGACGCCGCGCTGCAGCAATGTCTGCGTGATGGCGGAGATCCAGCGCTCGTAATAGCTCATCGTGTCGTAAGCGTCGGGCGCCAGCGCTTCGATATTGCGCCGGAGCTCGTCGACGCGTAGCAGCTGGCGCTGGGACAGCAGCATCATCAGCGCATCGACGCGCTTCTCCCAAAGCGCGTAATCGTGCTCCTGTCGCGCGACCGGGCCCGCCGGCAAGCCGCCCATGTCGTGATGTTGGCGCATCCCGCCCTCCTCCGCGCCTATATTGTCGGCGACCGCCGCGCGGCGGGCAAGGGGCATCGGCGGCGCCGGCCGCCCTGTTAAGCATTTCCCCGGCCTTTAACCAGTCCTTCAGCGCTCCTCCCCTATCGCTTCGGGATGCGCCCGGACAAGGCGAAGAAGCTGCAGCAATTGCTGGCGGCACTGTCCTCGCGGCAGGCGACAGCGGTAGCGCGCGGCGTCGAGACCGAGCGCGCGCTCGGCCGGAAGACGCTGCCGAGCGAGGCCATCCTCGAGGCGCTTCGGCCGCAGCTTCGCATCACCGGCGCCAAGCGCGTACCGACCTTGCAGCGCCTCGCCTGCCTCGCCTTCGAGGATTTCCTCACGGATCGCAAGGATGATCCGCGCCCGCCGGGGCTCATTGCCCGCGTCGCCGTCGAGCCGTGGTGGCAGGCGTTGCTGTATATCGCCGGCGCCGAGATCGCAGGCTTCGAGGCGGAGCTGAAAGAGCTGGTGGCGCGCAAAGACGAGGCCGGGATCGCGCTGCTCGGCGATACCGTGGCGCGCGCCGCGCGCGGCTGGACCGAGGGCGTGCTGGCGCAGCTCCAATCGCGCAAAGGCGACCGCGCGCTGAAGCAACTCTTCACCGATCCGCTGCTGATCGTGGATCTGCGCGAGATCGCCCGGGTGCTGCCCTTGGGCGGCGCGGTGCGGAGCGGCATCGATGCCGTAATCCGCGTCGCCAGCAAGAACGGCGAGGCGCAAGGCCGCCGGCTGCTCGATCTCGGACCAGCGACGGTGACCGAGGCAAAGCAGCAGTATGAGCGGCTGAGCGACGCCTTTGGCATCGATGCCAGCTATTTCGCGCTCGGACTCCTCAACAAGCTCGAGCGCGCCTGGGCCATCCTGCGCCTCGGCCGTGCGCTCTCCTGGAAGCCGAACGACGCGATGGTGCGCGATACCGAGTTCGGCGTCATCGGCGAGCGCCTCATCACCGATCTGCGCCATCAGGCGCGCGCCGTCGCGACTTTGGCGCGGGCGCGCGATGCGCTCGACCAGCTGCACGCCCTGCAGGCGAAACTCGCCGACTATATCGAGGATGCCGAAGGGCTGCTCGGCGAATTCGGCTTCCGCCGCGACAGCGCTTGGGGCGAAGCGATTCTGGCGACGCGCGCCGAAGTAGCGCGCGCAGTTGCCGACGAGCTCGTGCCGCGCATCGGCGAAGCACTACTGGAGGTGCTGCCGCAGACGCAGCGCCCCGGGTCGCGCCGCGTGATCTCGGT
>JASHUO010000332.1 GCA_030039975.1 Alphaproteobacteria bacterium | reverse complement strand
TCACCTATTTTGACAAGTCGCTCGACGAGCTGACGATACCCGAGTGCGCCTTCATCGCCGCCTTGCCCAAGGCGCCAAACAACTACAATCCGTTGCGCTACCCCGAAGCGGCCAAGGCGCGGCGCGACTGGGTGATCGACCGCATGGCCGATGCCGGCTTCATCACGCTGCAAGAGGCGGAGACGGCGAAGGCGACGCCGATCACCTTGCGCCACCGCAACGAGACCGAGGAGGTGACGGCGAATTACTTCTCCGAGGAGGTGCGGCGCGATCTGCTCGCCCGTTATGGCGAGAAGGCGCTCTACCAGTCCGGCCTCTCGGTGCGCACCAGTCTCGACCCACACCTCCAGATGATCGCCGATCGCTCGCTGCGCAACGGGCTGGTCGCTTATGAGCTCCGCCACGGCTATCGCGGACCGGTCACCCATATCGCCCTCGGCACCGATTGGCGTCAGCGCCTCGCCCATGTGCCGCTGCCGGCGGGCGCCGACGATGCCGGCTGGCGCTTGGCGTTGGTGCTGGCGACGCCGGCCGAGGGAGCGAGCATCGGCTTCGCCGACGGCCGGCTCGGACTTATCCCCTTCGACCAGTTGCGCTGGGCACGCAAGGTGCTCGATGACGATGGCCGAATGGGTCCGGTGCCGGCGAAGACCGCCGATGCGCTGAAGGCGGGCGACGTGGTGCTGGTCGAGCAGCTACCCGATCAGCCCAAGGGGGCGCGGGAGCCGCACTACGCGCTGCGGCAGATTCCGGCGGTCTCCGGCGCGCTCGTCGCCATCGACCCCCATACTGGCCGCGTGCTCGCGCTGTCTGGGGGCTTCAGTTACGACATCAGCCAGTTCGATCGCGCCACCCAGGCGATGCGGCAGACCGGCTCGGCCATCAAGCCTTTCGTCTATCTCGCCGCGCTCGACCATGGCTATACGCCCTCGACCTTGGTGCTGGACGCGCCGATAACCATCGACCAGGGACCGGGACTGCCGCAATGGCAGCCGAAGAACTACGAGCACCACTCCTTCGGCATGACGACGTTGCGCGTCGGCCTCGAAGAATCGCACGATCTGATGACCATCCGCATGGGCGCCGCCATCGGCCTCGACGCCGTGGCGCATGATGTCGAGCGCTTCGGCATCATGGATCACATGCCGCGGGAATACTCGATGCTGATCGGCGCGGAGGAGACGACGCCGCTGCGCCTCACCGCGGCCTATGCGATGCTGGTGAATGGCGGCAAGAAGATCACCCCGACGCTGATCGACCGCGTCCAGGACCGCAACGGCGTCACCATCTATCGCGCCGACAACCGGCAATGCGACGGCTGCGAGAATGTCGATTGGAACGGGCAGGCGCCGCCGGAGCTGCCCGACAATCGCCAGCAGATCGCCGATCCGCGCAGCGTCTATCAGGTGGTATCGATGATGCAGGGCGTGGTCGAGCGCGGCACCGGTAGGGTGGTCGGTACGCTCGGCCGGCCGCTCGCCGGCAAGACCGGGACGACCAACGATTCGAAGGATACGTGGTTCGTGGGCTTCTCGCCCGACCTCGCGGTCGGCGTCTTCGTCGGCTACGACCAGCCCAAGGGTCTCGGCCGGCATGAGACCGGCGGTGTCGTCGCTGCGCCCATCTTCCGCGACTTCATGGCCGCCGCCCTCAAGAACGAGCCGCCTATTCCCTTCCGCATCCCGCCGGACATCGAGATGGTGCGCGTCGATGCCACCAGCGGCCAATTGCCGCCGCCCGGCGACAAGAACGTGATCTACGAAGCGTTCAAGCCCGGCACTGAGCCCACCGGCGAGGGGCCGGCGATGGTGGGCGGCGCACCGTCCTCGATGGATGACGAGGACGCGGCCTCGATGGGCGAAAGCGCCGGCGAGGTCCCCGACGAGAGCGGCGCCAGCGCTGCGCCGGCCGCCGCCGCGGTGGGCGGTGTCAGCGCGGGTGCGGGCGGGGTGCCGCCGCCCGCTTCGATTGCGCCGTTACCGACCACGCTGCCCACGCTCCGCACGGTTCCCGCGACTGGCACGGGCGGGCTATACTGACGCCACCATCTGCGAAGGGATTGCTCGATGCGCGCTGAGATTGCAGCGGCGGCCGACGAGATTCGACGCTCGTTGTCGCTGCTGAGGAGGCACCTTTGACTGGGACAATGCCACGCGGCGGCTCGCCGAACTGAACGCCGCCGTCGAAGATCCGAAACTTTGGGACGACCCGACGCGCGCACAATCGCTGATGCGTGAGCGCACGCGGCTCGAGCGCGGCGTCAATGGCTGCATCGGGATCGAGCGCGAGCTGGACGACACGCTGGGGCTGCTCGAGCTCGCCGAAGCGGAAGGCGACCGGGCCATGATTGCCGAAGCCGAGCGCACGCTGGCACGTCTTCAGCATGAGGCAGGGCAGCGCGAGCTCGAAAGCCTGCTCTCGGGCGAAGCCGACGGCAATGATGCCTATGTCGAGATCCATGCCGGCGCCGGCGGCACCGAGGCGCAGGACTGGGCGGAGATCCTGGCGCGGATGTATACGCGCTGGGCCGAACAGCACGGCTTCAAGGTCGAGTGGCTCGAAGAAAGCCCGGGCGAGGAGGCCGGTATCAAATCCGCGACCTTGCGTGTGCTTGGCGAGAACGCCTATGGCTGGCTCAAAACCGAGAGCGGCGTGCATCGCCTGGTGCGCATTTCGCCCTTCGACTCCAATGCGCGCCGGCATACCTCCTTCGCCTCGGTCTGGATCTATCCGGTGGTCGACGACAAGATCGAGGTCGCGGTCGAGGACAAGTACCTGCGGGTCGACACCTATCGTTCTTCGGGTGCCGGCGGTCAGCACGTCAACAAAACCGACAGCGCGGTGCGCATGACCTACACGCCGCCGGGCATCGAGACGCCGGTGGTCGTCGCCTGCCAGAGCGAGCGCTCGCAGCACCAGAACCGGGCCAAGGCAATGGCGATGCTGAAGGCACGGCTCTATGAGCTCGAATTGCAGCGGCGCGAGGCTGTCGTCGATGCGATGAATGCCACCAAGACCGATATCGGCTGGGGCCATCAGATCCGGTCCTATGTGCTGCAGCCCTACCAGCAGGTGAAGGATCTGCGCACCGGCGTCACCATCGGCAATGCCCAATCGGTGCTCGACGGCGACCTCGACCGCTTCCTCCAGGCCTCGCTCGCCGCCCGCATCACCGGCGCCGATGCCGCAGCGAAAGAGGCCGAGGAGACGCCGTGACCGCCGAGGCGCCGGCGGCTTTTGCCGAAGCTGTCGACGTCGATTCCCGCGCCGCCTGGACGCGGCTCGGCATCACCTTGCTGCTCAGCACCATCGGCGGCGTCGGCATGTGGTCGGTGGTGGTCGCGCTGCCGGCGACCCAGGCGGAATTCGGCGTCGACCGCGGTGAGGCGTCGCTCCCCTATACCCTCGCCATGCTCGGCTTCGGGATTGGCGGTATCGTCATCGGCCGGCTCGTCGACCGCTTCGGCATCGTCCGGCCGGTCGCCGCCGCGATCGTCGCGCTGGGCCTGGGCTATATCGCCGCCGGCAGCGCCACCAGCCTCTGGCAATTCGCTCTCGCGCATGGCGTGCTCATCGGCGTCGGCAGCGCCGCGACCTTCGGTCCGCTCATCGCCGACATCTCGCATTGGTTCGAGCGCCGGCGCGGCATCGCCGTCGCCATCTGCGCCTCGGGCAACTACTTTGCCGGCACGATATGGCCGCCGGTGGTCCAGCATCTCATCGCCGTGGAGGGCTGGCGGGCGACCCATATCGGCATCGGCTGCTTCTGCATCGCAGCCATGCTGCCGCTGGTGCTGGGATTGCGCGGCAAGGCGCCGGCACGAGATCGGGCAGGGCACAGCGGCGCCGGCACGACGCGCGCGCTTGGAATTACGCCTGGAACGCTCCAGGCCCTGCTCGCGGTCGCCGGGGTCGCCTGCTGCACCGCGATGTCGATGCCGCAGGTGCACATCGTCGCCTATTGCGGCGATCTCGGCTATGGCGTCGCCCGCGGCGCCGAGATGCTGTCGCTGATGCTGGGCTTCGGCATCGTCAGCCGCATCGCCTCGGGCGGGATCGCCGACCGGCTGGGCGGGCTCGCCACCTTGCTGCTCGGCTCGGCGCTGCAAGGGGTGGCGCTGCTGCTCTATCTCGGCTTCAACGGGCTCACCTCGCTTTATGTGATCTCGGCGCTGTTCGGCCTGTTTCAGGGCGGCATCGTGCCGAGCTACGCCATCATCACGCGCGAGTATTTCCCGCCCGAAGAGGCCGGCGCGCGCGTCGGCATCGTGCTGATGGCGACGCTGATCGGCATGGCGCTCGGCGGCTGGATGTCGGGCGCGATCTTCGATCTCACCGGCTCCTACCGCGCTGCCTTCGCCAATGGCGTGCTGTGGAACCTGCTCAACGGCTCGATCGTGCTCTGGCTCATGCTGCGCCGCCGACGCCTGGCGCAGGCGTAGGATCTATAGGCGACCGCGCCACTGACGCGGCCGTCCCTTTTCACCGGCCGCTGTCCCTTATCCCTGCCAGCCGGCCTTGCGCAGGCCGTCGAGCATATGCTCGTAGTCTTCGGGGCGGTGCCACGGCACGCGTCGGCGGACGTACATGTCGAACGTCCCCGCGCCGATGGCGATCGCCTTCTCGAGGGCTTGCCGCGCCTCCTCGGTCCGCGCCGCCTGGCCGAGCGCCGCGGCGAGCCACCGATAGATGAGCGGGAACTCGGGATAGGAGCGGATCACCCGCTGCGCCGCGTCGATCGCCGCATCGTACTCGCCCGCGAAATAGTGTGCGATCGCGATACGGTTGAGATGCCAGGCGAGAAGCGGATCGCGCGGGTCGAGCCGGATGCTGACCTCGAGCGCGGCACGCCCCGTGCGTGGCTGGCCGGAGAAGATCAGCGTCGTTCCCATTGCTCGGTGGGCGCTCGCCAGGTTGGGGCTGATCAGCAATGCACGCTGCGCCTCGCTCAGCGCGCCTGCGTAGTCGCCGTTGAAGTTGAGGGCCCAGCTGAGGCAGGCATGCGCCTCAGCGTCGCCCTCGTCGATCGCGACGGCGCGACGGGCAAGGTCTGCGATCGAGACGCGAGCTTCCGCTACTCCGAGCGTCGCGAACAGCCCCGATTCCTGCATCTGCGCCAGCGCCAGCCCGTGATAACCGCCTGCGAAATTTGCGTCGAGCGCGATCGCTTCGGCAAAGCATTGTTGCGCCAGCCGGTTGTTCTCGCGTGTCGCCTTGCTCATATGCCAGAGCCCGCGCTGATAGGCGTTCCATGCGTCGTGGACGCCGGGCGGCCGCCGGAGCGCGCGCTGACACTCGGCATCCGCGATGGCGGGTGCGATGGCTGTCGTCACGGCGCGGGCGATCTCGTCCTGGACGGTGAAGACGTCGGTAATGTTGCCGTCGTAGCGATCCGCCCAGATATGGGCGCCCGTGTCGGTCTCGATCAATTGCGCGGTGACCCGGATGCGGCGGCCGGCTTTGCGCACGCTGCCCTCGAGGACGTAGCGCACGCCCAATTCGCCGCCAACCCGTTTCACATCGACCGCAACGGTCTTGTAGCTGAACGAGGAATTGCGCGCGATGACGAGCAGCGAGGGATAGCGCGACAGCGCCGTGATGATGTCGTCGGCGATGCCGTCGGAAAAGTATTCCTGCTCGGGGTCGGCGCTCAAATTGGCGAAGGGCAAAACCGCGATCGAGGGCTTGTCCGGCAGCGGCAGAGGCTGTGCGGGAGAGGGCTCCCGCGAACCCGCCCGTTGGGAGTCGCTCGGGTGCGTCAGCCGATATCCGCGTCCCGGCACGGTGATGATGTAGGTCTCGCCCCCACCGTGCCCGTCCAAGGCTTTCCGCAGCGCCGAAATGTGTACGTGCAGATTGTTTTCCGCGACCGCTCGTCCGGGCCAAAGCTGCGCCATCAATTCATCCTTGCTGACCACGGCACCTTCGGCCGATGCGAGCAGGCGGAGGACATCGAGTGCCCGGCCCCCGAGCTCGATCGGCTCGCCATCGTGCAACAGGCAACGCCGTCGGAGATCGAACCGGAACCGGCCGAAGCGAATCTCCTCGGGGTCATCCGAAAGCGGCATCAATTGGCCCGCACTTTCAGAACCTTAAGGCGCTGGCCCAAAGACCTTAAGACGGCGGTTCCCTAGAGTCTAGCAAGCCTTCGGTTCGGCTCGCAAAATTCTGGTGGCGATCATGATGTTGGTTCCGCTCGGCACTTGGCGGACCGCTTACTTGCCGATCAGCGCGGCGCTCGGCCTACCCGTGTTTGTGGCGCCCGATTCCGCCCGGGTTGGCAGATTGCGCAGCTGAGGGTGAAACTTCGATCGGGCTCGGTTCTCGATGCAGACAATTCTTCGCCTTGCCGTCCGCGCCGACGCCTTCTTGGCCCGTCTCAACGCTGGTCTCGCCGCGGTCGCCATCGTGCTCGCTGCTACCGTGGTCATCGGATGGGTAGCGGGCCACCCCGAGATATTTCAAGTGGAGTACGATGCCGCCGCTGCAGCCAGCGGCATAGCACCCGAGGACGTTACGGCGAGCGAGTGAGCCTCCGTCATGCTCTTAAAAATCGTCGCGAAGGCGCGTGCTAGCTCCCGGGCTTGACACGGGCTCGAGGGCAAGCCGCTTCAGAAGGCCGGAATAGTTTCCGCGCAACCACCAAAGCGTGTCGATCCTGTTGCCGATGGGCTTGCACAAGGCGTTGGCAGGGCGCATGTCGTTGCGACATCAACTCTGCCTGCAAGGATCGGCCATGACACTCCAAGCGGATTTCACCAGCCAGGAGTACTTCCGCAATCCAGCCGCCGAGATCGAGAAGCTGAGGGTGGCAGGACCGGTCGTCGAGGTTCGGTTCCCGCTCGTCGGGACGGTTTGGACGACCACGACGCAGGATCTGGCGAATGAAGTGTTGCGAGACAGCCAGACCTTCACCCTGCGCAAAGAGGACGGCGACGTCGTCGGATTTCGCTGGTGGATGCCGAAAATCGTGCGCACGATCTCCAAGAACATGCTCTCGACCGACGAGCCCGATCACGTGCGCTTGCGGAGCATCGTCGACGAAGCGTTTCGCCGACGGGCCGTGCTTGACATGGAGCCGCGCATTCTGGCGCTCGCGGGCGAGCTGGCCGGCGCGCTGTTCGCGGCAGGGAGCCCCGCGGATCTCGTCGACCGCTACGCGCGAATACTGCCGCTTTCGGTAATCTGCGAGCTTCTCGGCCTGCCTCTCGCCGACCGGCCGAGATTCACGGCCTGGGCCGGCGCCTTCACGCGCTTCACCGGCGCCTTCAGTTTCCTCGGCGTCGTTCCCAAGATTGTCGCCATGAAGCGCTACATGGAGGAGCGCCTGGATGCCGCGCGTGCGAGCGGCGGCGCAGGACTGATTGCCGAGCTTGTGCGCGTCGAAAAGGAAGGGGGACGCATCAGCCGCGACGAGATGGTGGCGATGCTGTTCCTGCTGCTGTTCGCCGGTCACGAGACCACGACGCATCTCATCAGCGGGTCGGTTCGCGAGATTCTGCGCAACCCCGGACTGCGCGATTGGCTGGAAGAGGATTGGCGCCGCACCGACCTCGCCGTCGAGGAGTTTCTGCGGTTCGTTTCACCGGTGCAGTTCTCCAAGCCGCGCTTCGTCCGCAGGGACGTCGCGCTTGGTGGCGTCCGGCTGAAGAAGGGCGACAAGATCATGCCCATGCTGGCGGCCGCGAACTTGGATCCGCAAGCGAACGAGCGTCCGGAAAAGCTCGATCTCGAGCGCAGGCCGAACCGGCACGTTGCCTTCGGTGCCGGGATTCATTTTTGCCTGGGCCACCAGCTTGCGCGCATTGAAGGCAAGTGCGCGCTGCGCGCCTTGTTCGAGCGTTGGCCGAAGCTGGAGCTCGCGACAGAGGATTCGCGTATTCGCTGGCGCGGGCGAGCCGGTCTCCGGGCCATCGAGCGATTGCCGGTGATGATGAGCCACTAAGCTGATGTTGCGCCGTCTGCGCTTGGCGCCATTCTAGGACGGAGAGGCTCGGTGCTCCGCCCGAGTTACCAGCCAGCGTGCCGCCGCTGACAAATCCGGCTCCGCGCCGAGGCCGGCTGCGTCCGGCAGTGGGAAAAGTCCGTTCTGGACACGCGGGAAAGGCTGCGCCAGTGCTTCCCGCAAGGGATTTTCCATCATGTCATGTTCGAGCATCCCTGGACCGCCGACAGCCGCCAGCAGCTGGGCCGCGGCGAGGAGACCAATGCCGGTGCCGAGCCAATGAGGGCAGTAAGAGCGCCCGGCCGAAACCGCGCGCCGCCCCACGGCGTGCACTCCTGTGACACCGCCCCATTTCAACATGTCCGGCTGCACGACGCCGTG
>JASHUO010000331.1 GCA_030039975.1 Alphaproteobacteria bacterium | reverse complement strand
GGCGCGGCATAGGGCGCGGCGGGCGCCGTCGCCTGGATCACCGGAACCTCGGCCGACTCGACCGGGGCCGGCAGCACCAGGGCTTCGCCGACCCAGATGCGATAAGGCGACTGGAGCCCGTTGCGGCGCGCCAAGGTGCTGGTGTCGACGCCATTGGCGCGCGAGATGCTGTACAGCGTTTCGCCGGGCTGAACGATGTGCTGCTGGACCTTCGGCAGCCGAAGCTGTCGGCCGGCCTCCATCCGATAGGGCGGCGTCAGCCCATTCTCTTCGATCAGCGAGCGCACCGGCACGTCATAGCGGCGCGCGATGCCGTAGAGCGTCTCGCCGGATTGAACGACAACAGAGTCGGCATGCGGCACGGGCGGCGGTGGACGTCGCTGGCTCGGCGCTTGGTTCACCGGCGCTGGCCGCCCGGCAGCATCGACCACCGGTGCGGGCGGTGCCGTTCGGGCGCAGGCGCCGAGCGCGAGCGCCAAGAACATCAGACCAAGGTGCAAATTCCGCCGACGCGCCCCGAACATCGGCGCAGCTTAACCGGGATTTCTGACACCGTCGCGCGTCAACCGCGGACCGGATCGCTGTCTTCCTCGCGCGCCGCCGCGACGCTCAAATCGTCATATTCCTGTGCGAGGACGAGGAGCAGATGCCGGACCGTCGAATCGCGCTCGGTTGCGGCGATGTCGCGCAATTCAGCGGCGCGACGGCGCCAGGCCACGGCTCGCTCCCCCATTATCGCTACCCTCCCCGAATTGTGGAGTTAACGGCGATATCGGCGGGGAGTTGCGTCGAGAACTCCTCCAAAGGTGGGGCACCAGGGTTGCGAAGCGACTCGAAATCTAACGCCACGGGAGAGAATAGGCGCGCCTGAGCCACCGACGCGCGCCGCCGTCAGTGGCGTTTCTCGGCCGGCTTGGCGGCGCGCGGCAAGCCTTCCACCAGCGGTACGAAGCGCACCGGGCCCAGATCTTCCGTGACGACCCCATCCTTGGTGCGGCGGATGCGAAGGAGCTGTTGGTCGCGGCGCTCCTCGCCCACCGGCGCGACCAGGATGCCGCCTTCGGTCAGGCTGTCGATCAGCACGTGCGGGACCGCCGGCGCGGCGGCGGTGACGATGATACGGTCGAAGGGCTGCTGCTCCGGCCAGCCTTTGCTGCCATCGCCGAAGCGCGTGGTGACATTGTGGAGCTTGAGTTCGGCGAAGCGCTTTTCCGCCTCTCGCAGCAACGCGCGATGCCGCTCGATGGTGAAGACGCGGCGGCAGAGCTTTGCCAAGATCGCCGCCTGATAGCCCGATCCGGTACCGATCTCGAGCACCTTGTGACGCTCGCCGACCTCGAGCGCTTGCGTCATCAGCGCGACCACCAGCGGCTGGCTGATCGTCTGCGCCTGGCCGATCGGCAGCGCCACATTCTCCCACGCCTGGTCGCGGAAGGCGGCGGGCACGAACGCATCGCGCGGCACGCGCTCCATCGCACCCAGCACACGGGAATCGGTGACGCCCAGCCCGCGCAGCTCCATGAGCAGCCGCACCATCTTGGGCGAAGGCGGCTCGGTCACGAGAACACCTTTTTGAGCTCGGCCAGCGCCGGGCCGTTGGTGAGATCGAGATAGATGGGCGACAGCGACACCTTACCCTCGGTGACGGCGTTGAGATCGGTGCCCGGCATGTCCGGCGCCTCGTCGCGCAGCGGCCCGATCCAATAATAGGGGCGGCCGCGCGGATCGGCACGCTCGACAACGCCATCGCCGATCTTGCGCCGTCCTCGCCGCGTCGCGACGATGCCGGCGACGTCGTCCGGCGCGACGGCGGGGAAGTTCACATTGATCAGCGTGTTGCGCGGCCACGGCTCGGCAGTGAGCCGGCGAATGACGCGCGCGGCATGTGCTTCGGCGGTCTTCCAGGGAATGGCGCTGCGGTTCTGGTAATGCTGGCTGAAGGCGATCGCCGGCACCTCCAGCAAGGTCGCCTCCATCGCCGCCGCCACGGTGCCGGAATAGGTGACGTCCTCGCCGAGATTGGCGCCGGCATTGACGCCCGAGAGCACCAGGGTCGGCGCCTTGTCGCGCAGGATGGTGTTGACCGCGAGCAGCACGCAGTCGGTCGGCGTGCCGTCGACCGCAAAGCGGCGATTGCCAAGCTTGCGGATGCGCAGCGGCCGGCTCAACGTCAGCGAATGGCTGGCGCCGCTCTGCTCCTGTTCGGGCGCCACGATCCAGACATCCTGGCTCAGCGTGCGCGCGACCTTGGCGAGAAGCTTGAGGCCCGGGGCGTTGATGCCGTCATCATTGGTCACGAGAACGCGCGCAGCAGCAAGATCGATAGGCCGATCAAACACCGCCGATCATCTCCAGCCCGCCCAGATAGGGCTTCAACGCGTCGGGCACGGCGACGGTGCCGTTGCCCTGCTGGTAGTTCTCGAGCACGGCGACGAGCGTGCGCCCGACGGCAAGGCCCGAGCCGTTGAGCGTGTGGACGAAGCGCGTGCCCTTGCCCTCTTTCGGCCGAAAGCGCGCGCGCATGCGCCGCGCCTGGAAGTCGCCGCAATTGGAGCAGCTCGAGATCTCGCGATAGGTCCCCTGCCCCGGCAGCCAGACTTCGATGTCGTAGGTCTTGCGCGCCGAGAATCCCATGTCGCCGGCACAAAGCAGCATGACGCGATAGGCGAGGCCGAGCCGCTTCAGCACTTCCTCGGCGCACGCGGTCATGCGCTCATGCTCGGCCTCGGAATGGTCGGGATGGGCGATCGACACCAGCTCGACCTTGGAGAATTGATGCTGGCGGATCATGCCACGCGTATCCTTGCCGGCGGCGCCGGCTTCGGCGCGGAAGCACGGCGTCCAGGCCGTAAGGCGGAGCGGCAGCTCCGCCTCGTCCAGGATCTCGTCGCCGACGAGATTGGTGAGCGACACTTCCGCCGTCGGGATGAGCCAGAGCCCATGCGTCGTCTTGAACTGATCCTCGGCGAATTTCGGCAACTGCCCGGTGCCGAACATCGTCTCGTCGCGCACCAGCAGCGGCGGGCTCACCTCGCGATAGCCGAATTGGCGCGTGTGGAGATCGAGCATGAATTGCGCGAGCGCGCGCTCGAGCCGCGCCAGTTGGCCGTAGAGTACGACGAAGCGCGCGCCGGACAGCTTGCCCGCGCGTGCAAAATCCATGAGACGCAGCGCTTCGCCGATCGCGACGTGATCTTGCACCGCGAAGGGAAAGGCGGGCGGCGTTCCATGCTGGCGAACGAGACGGTTATGCGTCTCGTCCAATCCCTCCGGAACGTCCTCGGCCGGCACGTTGGGCAAGGCCGCCAGAACGCGGTCAAGCTCGACCTTCAACCCGCCGGCTTCCGCTTCGAGCGTCGCCTGGCGCTCCTTGCTGTCGGCGACGCGGCGCAGAATGTCGGCGGGATCGCGCCCTTGCGCCTTGGCGGCGCCGATCTCCTTGGCGAGCTTGTTGCGCTCGGCTTGGAGTTGCTCGGCACCGGTCTGGACCTCGCGCCAGTGCCGGTCGAGCTCAAGCAATCCCGCAGCGGCGGGCGGCGCGCCACGCCGCGCGAGGCCGCGGTCATAGGCCTCGGGATTGTCACGGATCCATTTCAGGTCGAACATCGGCGCCGGCTGTTATAGAGGGATCGCCCGGTTGCGTCTATCGCGAGGGTCGCAAGGGAACGACGCTGCCCCTACTCGCCCGGCGCCTTGCCGGCGAGCTCGGCTTCTTCCTGCGCCTCGCGCTGCGCCCGCTGCTTTTCGACGAGCCGGCAGGACCAGATCGAGATCTCGTAGAGCAGGAAGAGCGGCAGCATCAGCGACACCATGCTGAACACGTCGGGCGGCGTCAGCAGGCCCGCCACGGCGGTGATGGCGACGATGGCATAGCGGCGCTTGGCCGCCAGGCCCGCCGCCGTCACCATGCCGACCCGCGCCATCAAGGTCAGCAGCACCGGCATCTGGAAGGTGCAGCCGAAAGCGAAGACGAGTCGCAGCACCAGGGTCAGATATTCGCTGACTTTGGGCTCGAGCTCGACCGCCAACTCGCCATTGCCGCCGCCTTGCTGGAAGCTCGCAAAGAAGGTGAAGGCCAAGGGAAAGATGACGTAATAGGCGAGCGCCGCACCGGCGATGAAGAGCACCGGCGTCGCGAAGAGATAGGGTAGAAAAGCGCGCCGCTCCTGCTTGTAGAGGCCGGGCGCGACGAAGCGCCAGACCTGGAAGGCGATGAAGGGAAAGGCGAAGAAGATCGATACCCAGAAGGCGACGCGCAGATTGGTGAAGAACTTCTCGGTGAGGTCGGTATAGATGAAATGTCCGTTCGTCTGGTGCGCCAGGATCCGGGCGAGCGGCCGCGCCAGGAAATCATAGATCTCGGCGCTGAAATAGACGCAGGGCGCGAAGACGACGGCCCAGGCGGCGATGGCGTAGAGCAGGCGCTGGCGCAGCTCGATCAGATGATCGAGAAGCGGCATCTTGCCTTGCTCGAGCTCGTCTTCTTCTTCGGCCATGGCTGGCGCGGTCAGTTATGCGTGCCGGATTTCGGCGCCTCGGGATGCGGCTCTGCCGCTTCGGCCGCCGGCGCCGGTTCGCTCGCGGGCGCGGCGACGTGCTCAACGACGGGCGCGCTGTCCCGCGGCGCCGGCGCCTCTTCGATCGGCCCGGCGAAAGCTTGCTTCATCTCGCCGCCGGGATCGACCGTGCTTTCGATGGTGTGGCCGACATCGATGGTGGCCGCCTTCTCGACTTCCTTGCGCACTTCCTCGAGCTCGGCCTCGCGGATCATCTGGTCGAGGCTGCCCTGGAACTCGCGCGCGATCGCCCGCGCGCGGCCGACCCAGACGCCGACCGTCCGCAGCGCGCGCGGCAGATCCTTGGGGCCGATCACCAGCAGCGCCACCAGCCCCAGCAACAGGATATGAGACCACGCAAGATCGAACATCGCCCGCTATCGTCGCCGCTCCTCTCGCAAAATCGCGCGGGATAATGGCAGATGGGTCAGAGCGCCGCAATGCAGGGGGGCGCGACGCGGCGCGATTGCAGCGCTTTCTATTGCCGGTTTCGACGAGCGCGCCGGGCCTGATCGTTAACCTTCGGCGCTGCTCTCTTCGTCGAAGAGCGGCTCCTCCTCGTCGTCCTCGTCTTCGTCCTCTTCCGCCGGGGCAGCGGACTGAACCGCCTGCTCGCTCAGGACGAAATCGGGGCGCGGGCCGACGAGACCCGCGGCCTTCAGCTCCTCGAGGCCGGGCAGATCGCGCCGGTCGGCGAGGCCGAAATGGGCGAGAAACTCCTCGGTCGTAACCCAGGTAACCGGCCGGCCGGGCGTCTCGCGCCGTCCCTTGGGCGCGATCCACCCCGCCTCCATCAGCACGTCGAGCGTGCCGCTGCTGACGACGACGCCGCGGATCTCTTCGATCTCGCCGCGCGTCACCGGCTGATGATAGGCGATGATGGCGAGCGTCTCGATGGCGGCGCGCGAGAGCTTGCGCGTCACCGTCTGCTCGAGCTTCAGGCGCGGCCCGAGATCGGGCGCGGTGCGCAAGGTCCAACCACCGGCGACGTTCACGACATTGACGCCGCGGCCGCTGTAGTGCTCGCCGAGCTCGGCAATGAGGGCGGCAACATCGCTGCCCTTGGGCAGCCGCGCGGCGATGCTTGCCTCGTCGAGCGGCGCAGCCGATGCGAAGAGCAGCGCTTCGAGCAGGCGCAGCTGCTCGGCATGGCGATCCCCCTCCGCGGGAGCCGGCGCCGCGTCGCCGGGCTCGGCGGCATCAATTTCGGCGGGATCCATCTCGACGGGCTCGGTCTCGACGGAATCGATCTCGGCGGCAGCGGTCTCGGCAGGATCGGTCATGTCGTCGTTCATGGGTTTTCCGGCAGGCTGCGGATATAGATCGGGCCGAAGGCGCTGTCCTGGCGCAGCTGAAGCCGGCCCGAACGCACCAGCTCCAGGCTGGCGGCAAAGGTGGCGGCGACCGCCGAGCGCTCGACGATGCCGCCGCGCAAGCCCGGCGGCAGGAAGCTCATCAGGCTGCGCCAGTCCGGCACGCGGCCGAGGATGCGGCCGAGCCGCTGCAGCGCATCATCCATCGAAAAGAGCTCGGGCGCCTCGATATGCAGCACCGCCTGCTCCTTGCGCTGGCGCTGGTCGCCATAGGCGCGGAGCAGGTCGTAGAGCGTCGCCTCGTAGACCGGCTTCAGTACCCGCGGCAGGCCTTCGGGCGCACCGCGAGCAAAGACGTCCCGCCCAAGAAGCGGGCGCGCCATCAGCCGTGCCCCCGCCTGCTGCATCGCCGCAAGCCGCTGCAGCTGATGCGTCAGCGCCGCCGCGAGCTCGGCGCCGGTCGGCTCGTCCTCCGGCGCCGGCTCCGGCAGCAGCAGTCGTGATTTGAGATAAGCGAGCCAAGCCGCCATGACGAGATAATCGGCGGCGATCTCGAGTCGCAAGCGCCGCGCCGCGCTGATATAGGCGAGATACTGGTCGGCGAGCTGCAGGATCGAGATCTTGGTGAGGTCGACCTTCTGCTCGCGCGCCAGCGTGAGCAGCATGTCGATCGGACCCTCATAGCCCTCGAGATCGACGACCAGCTCCGCCGAGACCGGTCGCTCGGGCCGCGCCAACTCGAAAGGCTCGGCGTCGCTCATCCCGTCCCCGTGAGCCAGGTGATGCCGTGCAGCACGTAGGTCGCGACGAAATTGATGAAGTAGCGCACGATGTCGAGGTTGAGGCCGAGATGCTCGCCGAGCATCGGCAACAAGATCAGCAGGCCGATCAGGATCAGAAGGCCGTAGCGCTCGAGCCGCGCCAGCGGGAAGGCGAGCGCGTCGGGCAGCAACCCGACCGCGACGCGGCCGCCATCGAGCGGCGGCAGCGGGATCATGTTGAACACCGCAAGGATGATGTTGACGACCACCGAGACGGCGAGATTGTCGCTGGCCCAGTCGCGGCCGATCGCCGGTATGTAGGGGACGACGTAAAAGAGCAGCGCCGAGACGAGGGCGAGCAGGATGTTGATTCCCGGACCGGCCAGCGCCACCCAGATCATGTCGCGGCGCGGATGGCGGAGCTGGCCGAAATTCACCGGCACCGGCTTGGCGAAGCCGAAGACGAAGCGCCCCTGCGAAATCAGCAGCAGGAAGATCGGCATCAGGATGGTGCCGTAGAGATCGATATGGCGCAGCGGGTTGAAGGTGACGCGGCCCATGCGGAAGGCGGTGTCATCGCCCAGCCGATGCGCGACGAAGCCATGCGCCGCCTCATGGAAGGTGATGGCGAAGATGGCCGGCAGCGCAAAGATCGAGATCTGCTGCAGCAGCGTATCGAGCTGTCCTTCCATGCCGTGCATCAAGCCTCTCCCGCCAGCAGCGCGTCGAAGCGCGCTTCGAGCGCCGGCCGGTCGATCGGCTGCGCCGTGCCGCGGCGCCGCTGCGCGCGCTCCAGCCGGGCGCGCCCCCTAGCGCCCAGCGGCCGCGCCGCCTCCGCGATCTCCGTCATCTCGGCCCTGTCACCATTGCAATGCAGCACCACGTCGCAGCCGGCATCGAGCGCGCCCATCGTACGTTCGGCGAAGCTGCCGCCGAGCGCGCGCATGGACAGATCGTCGCTGAGCAACAGGCCGTCAAGGCCGAT
>JASHUO010000330.1 GCA_030039975.1 Alphaproteobacteria bacterium | reverse complement strand
TGCGCATGAGCTATCTGCGCGGCTCGGCCGGCTATCTTCTGGTCGCGGACGGGACGCGGCCCTCGACGCTCGAGGTGGCGCTGTCGATAAGGCAGCGCGTCGAAGCGGATTACGGCGCCCTGCCCTTCTCGCTGCTGCTCAATAAGCATGACCTCAAAGAGCAATGGGCGATCGGCGATGCCGAATTCGAAGCGCTCCGGCAGAAGGGCTGGTGGGTGCGGTCGAGCAGCGCGCGGACGGGCGAGAACGTCGAGGACGCGTTCACGGACCTCGCCGCGCGCGTCGCCGGCTGAGCCATGGAAGGTCTGCCCGCGAGCGTCGCCGACCGGTTGCAGGCGCTGACCTTTTCCGAGCGGGCCGTCGCTTATCTGCAGATCGATGCCGACCTCACTCTGATCGGCGCCGGCGGGCATCTCGCGGCTTACGGGCTTGCGGGGCTGCGCCTTGGCGAGCCGGCCGTCGCGCAGGCGGGCTTCCTCGAAGGGCTGCTGCCGCTGGTCGAGACGCCCTATGTCGTGCCCTCGGTCGAGCTCGCCGCGGGCCGCGCCGCCGATCTGCATTTCGATCGCGACGGCGACAGTATCTGGCTGGTGCTGCTCGACGTGACCCCGGAGCGCAACGCCGCCCGGCGCGTGCAGCAAAAGGCCTATGACATGAGCTTGCTGCAGGAGAAGGAGGCGCTGCTCAACCGCAAGCTCGAAGCGGCGAACGCGGCGCTGCTCGCGACCCAGCGCGACTTGGAAGCCTCGCGCGCGGCGCTGCTCGAGGCCCATGCCAAGGTTCAGGCGCAGGCGGCGGAGCTCGCCGCCTGGAACAAGACCCTCGAAGAACGCGTCGCGGCGCAGCTCGGCGAAATCGATCGGATGGCGCGCCTCAAGCGCTTCCTCGCGCCCTCGCTCGCCGAGCTCATCGTCTCGTCCGGCGACGAGCGCATCCTCGAAAGCCACCGTCGCGACATCGCGGTGCTGTTCTGCGATCTGCGCGGCTTCACCTCCTTCGCCGAAAGCGCCGAGCCGGAAGAGGTCATGGAGCTGCTGCACGATTATCACCGGGTTCTCGTGCCGCTCATCCAGTCCTTCGAGGGCACGCTCGACCGCTTCGTCGGCGACGGGCTGATGGTGTTCTTCAACGACCCCCTGCCCTGCCCCAACCCGGCCGAGCGCGCGGTCCGCCTGGCGGTCAGCATGCGCGATGCCATGGCCGCGCTCGCGGCGGCTTGGCGCCGGCGCGGCCACCAGATCGGCTTCGGTATCGGCATCGCGCAGGGGTTTGCGACCCTGGGGCAGATCGGCTTCGAGGGGCGCTTCGATTACAGCGCGATCGGCACGGTCATCAACACCGCCGCACGGCTCTGCGAGGCGGCGAAAGACGGGCAGATTCTGGTGACCTCGCGGATCGCGACCGCGATCGGCGATGTCGCGGAGCTCGGCGATATCGGCCTCCTCACCATCCGCGGTCTCAGCCGTCCGCTGCCGATCTCCAACATCCTGAACCTCAAGATCGAGCAGCGACGACAGGCCGGGTGACAGCGGGCGGGATTGCCCGCTTTCGCGGACAACGCGCCCTCAAGCATGACCTTCTCGCCGCTGCCAACTCAGCAAGGGCCCGCCACTGGCGAGATAGACGCCGGCCGAGATGAGGAGGATGCTGGCCCAATCCGTCGCGCCGGGCCGCTCCCCGAGGAGCGGCAAGGCAAAGAGCGCCGACAACGCCGGGACCAAAGCCCCGAAGGCCGCGCCACTCGACGCGCCAAGGATGAGGAGGGCGCGCCCGTAGAGCACGAGCGCGAGGATGCTCACGGCGACGCCTTGGAAGAGCCCCTGGACGGCAAGGTCGGCGAGCGGCACCTGCGCGAGCCTCGCTCCGTGTAGAGCGAGATAGATGGGCAGATAGATCACCAGTGAGCCGGTGGAGACGAGCGCCGTCGCGTGCAGGGGATCGAGCTTCGCTTGCTTCATCACCAAGGTGAAGCACGCCGTCAGAAAAGCCGCGATCAGAAAGAGGACGTCGCCGAAGGTGCGCGCGGCGCTCCAGGCGGCACCTCGCGCCTCAGCATGCCAGCCGACGATCGTGACAGCGCCGGCCAGTATGAGCGAGAGTCCTAATATTTGTCTGGTCGACAGCTTTTCTCCCAGGACGACAGCAGCAATCAGGGCGACGAACAGCGGCATGCAGCCAGGATTGAGCGCGCCCCCATCATAAGCGGGGGCAAAACGCAGCGCCGTCGCCGCCACCAGCGCGTAAGGCGCGCCGACCCCGGCGATCAGCGCGCCCAATCGCAGCCAGCCAAGGCGGTCGCGAGCCAAGCCGCGCCGAATGACAAGCGGCGAGAGGAGAACGCCGGCGACCGCAAAGCGCAACGCCACGATGTCCGATGCCTCGAGGCCGGTCGTAACCGCCAAGCGCGTGACAACGCTCCAGCTCGCCCAGATCGATGCGGCGACAAAGCCGAACGCGGCGCCTTTCAGATAGGCGGGTTGCATCGCTGGAGCATAAGCTCGGGCTCCTGACAGGCACTGTCAGCAGCCGCCGCGGCCCGAGCGGCCAATCGGCGCGGTGCGGCTTACGCGGTTGCTGGCGCAACCGCTGCCGCCGCCGCGGACGAACTTGCTATGCAAGTTCGCCGAGGGGGGATTTTTAATTCCGCCTCGTATCAGAGCTGATGTCAGCATGACGGAGGCCAAGCCAATGTTCGAAGGACGCGCACAGCGCCGGGTCGCGGCAAGCGTTGCCGCAATCGGCGCTCTCCTCCTCCTCGCTGCTCACGCCGAGGCGCGCAGCTGGTCTTACACCGGCAGGGGCGGCCGGACCTGGAGCCGCACCGTTACGCCCTACAACAATGGCGGCGGCAATTTCGGGCGCACCGTCACGACGACGCGACCCGCCGGCACCACGACGCGGCAGTTCAGCCAGACGAACAACGGCAATGGCACCTTTACCGATACAAGGACGGCGACCGCTCCGAACGGCCAGACCTTCACGAATTCTTACACGCGCAACTGAGCCGATCCTTTGGCCAGGTGAACGGGGGTAGCATGAAACGCGGCAGATTGGCTGTGGTCACGACGCTAGCGCTCTGCCTCAGCGGGTGCATGGGCGCGGGCCTGCTGGCCAAGACCGGGGCCAACGACCTGTTCGGCAAGAGGGAAAAGCCGCCGGCGGAACGCATCGCGACGGCGCAAGAGAGTGCGATCTCGGCGGTCCATGGCGGCACGTCCGGCACGCCGATCGCGTGGAGCGATGCGCCTTCAGGGCTCGAAGGCGCACTCGTGCCAGACCCCGACGCCGATAACGCGGCGAGCTGCCGCCACTATCGGCAGACGATCATTCTCGCCGGCGAGACGCTGCAGGGGCAGGTCACCGCCTGCTCGCGACAGGACGGCTCCTGGAAGCTCGCCAGCGGGCCGCGTCAGACACCGCAATGAAGCGCTGACAGAACCGGCTTCGGCACGGAGATCATCGATGCGCGCTCTCCATCCTTTCGGCCTGCGGCTCCTGCCTTTGGTTATCGGCGGCATCGCGCTCGAAATCCTCTGGTATCTGATCGTTCAGAAGCGCTCCTATCCCTGGCGCGAGATGGCCACGAGCATCGGCGTCTCGGCGCTGCGCCTCCCGCTTCGCCTGCTGCGGCGATCGATCGTGACGCCGCTCGCCTTCTTTTTCTGGTCGCATCGCCTGATGACGATTCCGCTCGACACCGCCTGGGGCGTGATGCTGCTCTTCCTCGGCGAGGAGCTTGCCTATTACTGGTCGCATCGGGCCGGCCATGAGATCCGCTGGATGTGGGCCTCGCATGCCGTGCATCACACGCCCGAGCACCTTCAT
>JASHUO010000329.1 GCA_030039975.1 Alphaproteobacteria bacterium | reverse complement strand
GCGCTCGAGCTGGCACGCATGCTGATCGCGGAGCTGCGCTCGCTCGACCGCTCCAAGCATATCCGCATCGCCCCGTCCTTGAGCGAAGCCGTGCTTGCTGCAGTGCCGCCGGCACGGTCCTCGGCGAGCCCGGCGCAACGCCTCTCCTGAAGCGGTGTGCTCATCGCAGGACAGATGTCTCTGACCACGGGGGCTTTCGATGGCTGCGGAAACTTGCTAGGCTCGCTATATCTGAAAGAATATAGCGGACGAGCCGGCCAGTGGGGTGTCGGCGGCCGCGACAATGCTAACCCAAGCGGAGGTCTGACCGATGGATACGCTCGAAAAGCTGCTTGAGGCGCCGCATCCCTTCCTGGACGGCTCGGTGAAGCGCATGCTGATTGGCGGGCAATGGGTTCCGGCCGTCTCCGGCAAGACCTTTGAGAGCCGCGATCCGGCGACGGGAAAGCTGCTGGCGAAGGTCGCCGAGGGCGATGCCGAGGACATCGAGCGCGCTGTCGCCGCGGCGCGGCGCGCCTTCGACGGGCCGTGGCGCAAGGTCAAGCCCTTTGAGCGCCAGCAGATGCTGTTGAAGCTGGCCGACCTGGTCGAACGCCACTTCGAGGAGCTGAGCCTCCTCGATACGCTCGACATGGGCGCACCCATCAGCCGCACGCTCGCCAATCGCCGGCGCGTGCTCGGCATGCTGCGCTACTACGCCGGAATGGCGACAGCGCTGCACGGCGAGACGGTCGAGAACTCGCTGCCGGGAGAGATCTTTTCCTACACGCTGAAGGAGCCGGTCGGCGTCGTCGGCGCTATCATTCCGTGGAACGGGCCGCTCGGTGCGTCCGTGTGGAAGATCGGGCCGGCCCTCGCCACGGGCTGCACGGTGATCCTGAAGCCGGCGGAAGAGGCGCCGCTGACGCCGCTCCGCCTCGGCGAGCTCATCCTCGAGGCGGGCATTCCCGAAGGGGTCGTCAACATCGTGCCGGGCTATGGCGAGACAGCGGGGGCGGCGCTCGCCGCCCATCCCGGCGTCGACAAGGTCGCCTTTACCGGCTCGCATCTCACCGGGCAGAAGATCGTCCAGGCCTCGGCCGGGAATTTGAAGCGCGTCTCGCTCGAGCTCGGCGGCAAGTCGCCCGACATCGTCTTCGCCGACGCCGATCTCGAGACCGCAGCGCCCGGCGCCGGCATGGCCGTCTTCGCCAATTCGGGGCAGATCTGCAGCGCGGGAACGCGGCTCTTCGTCGAGCGCCGCGTTTATGACGAGTTCACCGATCGCGTCGCAGCATTCGGCAAGAGCCTGCAGGTCGGCAGCAGCGTCGATCCCAAGACGCAGATCGGCCCCTTGGTCTCCGAGCAACAGCTGGACCGGGTCACCGGGTATCTCAGGATCGGCCAGGAAGAAGGCGCCCGCGCGCTCTCGGGCGGCAGCCGCGTCACCGAAGGCCCGCTCGCGCAGGGCTACTTCGTGCCACCGACGGTTTTCGCCAATGTGCGCGACGACATGCGGATCGCGCAGGAAGAGATCTTCGGTCCAGTGCTGTCGGCGATCCCGTTCCAGGACATCGAGGAGGTGATCGCCCGCGCCAATGCGACGCCCTTCGGCCTCGGCAGCGGGGTCTGGACGCGCGACGTCAACAAGGCGCATCGCTTGGCAAAGGGCATCCGCGCCGGCTCGGTCTGGGTCAATTGCTATCAGGCGATGGATCCCGCGATGCCGTTCGGCGGCTACAGGATGAGCGGCTACGGGCGCGAATCGGGCCTGCAGCATCTCGAGGAATATCTCAACGTCAAGGCGGTCTGGATCAAGACCGCCTAGTTCCGGCCCGCGTGATCCCCTCTCCCGCAAGGGAGAGGGGAGCGAATGAGAGGTCGTTGGGCCGCTACTTCACCGAGACCGCGATGGCGCGGAAGGGATCGGGCTTCGTGCCCTTCATCGCGGGATCGAACAGCAGGTTGAGCTGACCCTCGAGCGCCCAGGCGGTGTCGCCGACCTGCCAGACCGAGACCGGTACTTTCATGCCGTCCTTCAGCACCTCGATCTTGGCGGTGTCGCCGTCGACGGTGACGCGGTCGAGGCGGCCCGCGCCTTCGATCATGAGGAAGCTGTTCTGGCCCAGCATGCGCATGCCGTCGGGATGATCCAAGGGCTGCGACGGTTTCAGCTCGGTCACGGTGCCCGCCGCGCCGTCGGCGCCGACCGCGACGCGGAAGAGGCGATGGGTGTTGTAGGTGTTGACATAGAGATTGCCATCGCTGCCGAAGGCGATGCCGTCGAGGTTGAAGCCCTCGCCGCCGAAGCGATCGTCCTTGGCCCAGACCTCGAAAGCGGTGGCGCCTGGCTTCAGGCGCAGGATGGTGGGATTGAGCGAGTCCGCGACATAGGCGGCGCCGTCCCTGCCGATCGTGATGTCGTTGCAGAACTGTTTGTCGCCCGGGAGCGCTACGCTGCCCTTCTCGGCGCCGGTTTTGAGATCGAAGGCTTTGAGCGCGGTCGGCTTCTTGCCGGTCGGCACGGTGACGCCTGCCCCCGAGAGATCGGATGAGCAGACCCAGAGCGTTCCGGAGTTCTCGTCGGCGAGGACGCCGATGACCGAGAGCAGATCGGTCGAGCCCTTGGCGATGAAGGGCTCGGCCGCCGACCCGCCCGGCGGCACGCGGTAGATCGCGCCGTCGCCGAGGCTGCCGATGTAAAGCGTGCCGTCCGACGTGCCGGTGATGCTCTCGGGGAAGGTGTGATCG
>JASHUO010000031.1 GCA_030039975.1 Alphaproteobacteria bacterium | reverse complement strand
GATGAAGAGATCTTCGTCCATCCTCGTGACCCGTACACCAGGGTCGACACGGTCCACAGCTCGCGGCACGTGCGCGTGGAGATCGACGGTGTGACATTGGGCGAAACGCACCGCCCCATCCTCCTCTTCGAGACCGGGCTGCCCACCCGTTACTACATGCAGAAGCAGGACGTGCGCATGGATTTGCTCGAGCCTACCGAGGCAATCACGCGATGCCCTTATAAAGGGGTGGCACGCTACTGGTCGGCTCGGGTTCGCGACAAGCTGATCAAGGACATCGTGTGGAGCTATCCGGCGCCAATTCCCGAGTGCCCGAAGATCGAAAACCTGCTCAGCTTCTATAACGAGCATGTCGACCTATACGTCGATGGAGTGCTGCAAGAACGACCGGTCACGCCGTTCAGTTAACTCCGTGATTGATGGCTTGTGACGACGCGGAGATGGCGGCTCGGACAGGCACACGGCAAATTTAAACCGCTCGCCTACCTTCTCCCGCTTGCGAGCTCGGGAGTTTGTGGCGGATCGCTAACGAGAACCATCCCACAACAGGATAGCGGCGTGCTGACGAACCTCGATTGCCATCTCGCCACGATCGCCAAGCCGCGAAAGCCGCAGGCTATAGCGTTGCCGGCGTCGCCGCTGCTCGATCCATTGTGTTAGCGGATCAGCCGGCGCACACTGGCCCGCAAGAAAAGTCGATCCGCGGAATGTCGGATAAACCGGGAGGAACAGGATGGCGGCACGCATTGCCTCCGCAGCCGAGCACGCAATCGAAAACCAGCGGATCGGCGGCCTGCAGCTTCGCGTGGCCGCGCTCTGCATGCTGGTCCAGACCTGTGACGGCTACGATGTGGGCTCGATCGGCTGGGCGGTGCCGTCCTTGACGCATGAATGGCATGTGGCGCCGCCGGCCTTCGCGCTCGCCTTCCTGTTCTCCAACATCGGCATCATGGCGGGGGCGCTCATCGCCGGTCCGATCGGCGACCGCTTCGGGCGGAAGCCGCTTTTGATCGGCAGCGTCGCGCTCTTCGGCCTCGCCTCGTTGCTGTCGGCCTATGCGCCCTCGCTCGAGGTGCTGACGGGCTTGCGCTTCTTCACCGGGCTGGGGATCGCTGGCGGGTTTGCCGGAAGCACCGCCTTGACCGCCGACTACGCGCCGGAGCGATTGCGGCAAACCATGATCCTCATCACCTTCACCGGCGCGCCCTTGGGCACCTTCATCGGCGGCCAGATCGTGGCCTTGCTGCTGCATCTGGGCTTCGGCTGGCAAAGCATCTTCTATCTGGGCGGCGCGTTCCCCTTGGTGCTGGTGCTGGTGATGGCGCTGTGGCTGCCGGAATCGCCGCGCATGCTCGCCGCCAAGGCGACGCTCGCGCCGCGTCAGCGCGCGGTCTTGGCGCATTTCAACATCGAGCATGGATCGGGCCAAGCGCTCGACGTGGCCCGCAGCAATACGGTCAAGATGCTGCTCGGCGAGGGCTACGCACTCCAGACCCTGCTGCTCTGGGTGATCTTCTTCTGCAGCCTGATCAACCTGTTTCTCTTTCTGTTCTGGCTGCCGGAAGTCCTGCATCTCTCGGGCATGACGCCGTCGCAGTCGGTGTTCGCGACGAGCCTCTACGGGCTGGGTGGGATCGCGCCGGTTTTCTATCTCGGCCTCGCCATGGACCGGTTCCGCGCCGACCGCGCCTTGGCGCTCCATTACGCGCTCGGTATCGTGTTCTTCGCGCTGATCGCGCTCGTCACCCTGCCCTATGCCGCGCTCCTGTTCGTCGCGTTCATGTGCGGTGCGACCGTGATTGGCAGCCAGGACGCCGCCAACGCGGCCTGCGGCGCGCTTTATCCGGCGCGCATGCGCACCAGCGCGATCGGCTGGGCGCTCGGCATCGGGCGGCTGGGCGGCATCGCTGCGGCGCCGTTGGGCGCCTATTTGCTGGCGGCGGGCTTACCGCCCAAGCACATCTTCCTGGTCGCCTGCGGCTTCGCGTTAATCGCGGCCGTGGCGACGGCTTGCCTCGCCTACTGCGGCAAGCGGGAGAGGGTGGCGGCAAGCGCCGCGGCGTCCTAGGCGGGTGGCCCTGGATCGCGGTGGCGGCCGAGGGGAGGAAAAGCATGGATTTCGGCATCCAGCTGGCGACGTCGGCGCATTCCTGGAAGGCGGCGCAGCGGGCGGAAGCCCTGGGGTTCACCCATGCTTGGTTCTACGACACGCAGCTCCTCAACGCCGACCTGTTCGTCGCCATGGCGGCGGCGGCGATGCAGACGACCCGCATCCGCCTCGGCACCGGCGTGCTCATCCCCTCGAACCGCATCGCGCCCGCGGCGGCGAACGCGCTCGCCTCGCTCAACGCGCTGGCGCCCGGCCGGATCGATTTCGGCGTTTCCACCGGCTTCACCGCGCGGCGCAGCATGGGCCTGCCGGCGATCACGCTGGCGCGGCTCGAGGAATACATCCGCGTCGTCCAGGGCTTGCTGCGGGGCGAGACGGTCGAGTGGTCGGAGGAGGGCGGGCCGCACAAGATCCGCTTCCTCAATCCGGAGCTCGAGCTGATCAACCTCCGCGACCCCATGCCGCTCCACGTCTCGGCCTTCGGGCCGCGCGCGCGCCGGCTGACGGCGAAGCTGGGCGCCGGCTGGATGGTTGCGGCGCGCGATGCCCGGGGCGCCCGCGCCGCGCTCGCCGATATGAGGCGGGCTTGGCAAGAGGCTGGCCGCGCGCCCCACGAGCTCTACGCCACCGCTTTCGGCGGCGGCTGCGTGCTAGGCGAGGGTGAGCCCGCCGACAGCCCGCGCGTCAAGGCGCAGGCGGGGCCGGCGGCGGCGATGATCTTCCACAACTTCGTCGAGGAGGCGGAGTTCGGCTCGATGGGTTTCCCGGCGCCGCCGCCGCTCAAGCCCGCGCTCGAGGCCTATCGCGCGCTCTATCAAGGGTATGAGCCCGAAGATGCGCGCTACCTCACGGTCCATCGCGGGCACCTCATGTTCCTGCGGCCGGAAGAGGCGCCGCTGCTGACCGGCGCGGCCATCCGCGCGCTCACCTTCACCGGCACTCGGGCAGAGCTGGTGGAAGGGGTGCGCGAGCTCAAATCCGCAGGCTTCAGCCAGTTCGGCGTCCACATCCGCCACGGCCATGAGACGGCGATGCTGCAGGACTGGGCCGAGGTCTTTGCCAAGGTGTGAAGCACCGGTCGGAGTGATCGCATAGCCGTAGTGCATCGTCTCGTATAGTCGGCCGCTTGGCATACCCTCGGCACTGATCTCGATGTGGAAGATTTCGTCGCGCGAGACAATTACGAAGGCGGCAGCAAAAATCGGCCTGAGACCGCTGGGCTTACCGTTGGCCTAGGCCAGCGTGACGGCAAAGCCGGCACGCGGAAAATGCACAGAGACCTCGCCAACAGCGGGGTCGTTACGCTTGATGGTGATCTCATCGACGCCTGAGGCCACCAATTCGCCGACGACCGGATCGCGGCCGGTATCGTCCGCTGTGACGGTGACGCGCTGCCCCGGCTGGCGACCGATCGGGTCGTCGCGGTCGGCGACGGTGCCGGTGGACGACGTGGCAGCGCTTGCGACCGCAAGCGCTCCCTGTGACGTCATGGGGCGCCGGTCGCCGTGGCCAATGGCGGCGACGCGCTCGGCCCAGCTCAATAGCCTTGGAAATCCGCCGAGCGGTGCTGCCGCCGGTCCGAAATTCCGCTGCAAGAACCAGATGGGGTGGTAAGCCGCGAGGTCGGCGAGGCCGGCCGCCGCGCCCTGCAAGAACGAGCGCCCGTCGGCCATCATCTGATCGAGCCAGTGCAGATGCGCACGCAGCTGATCGAATAGATAAGGCAGTGCCGCCATCATTGCGGCCGGATCTATGTTGCGGCCGGAGAATTTGGCGCGGTCTTCGAGGAACCCGTCGGGCAACGCCTCCGGCCGCTTGGCGAAAGCGATACCGACCGCCGGGCTGAACATAGTCTTCTCTGCCCACCACGCAAGCGCATCCGCCGCGCCGCGACCGGCCGGATAAAAACCCGGGCTCGGATGTCGGCGCTCCAGCTCGCGCATGATCAATTGACTGTCGCAATAGATGTCGGCGCCGATTTGCAGCACGGGCGTCTTGCGATAGCCCCCGGTCAGCGCCGTCAGATCGGGTTTCGGCATGATGACGGGGATCTCGACCGACGCCCAAGCGAGGCCTTTGAGGCCAAGGCCGAGCCGGACTTTCTCCGAATAGGGAGAGATATCGTAGTGGTGCAGGATGATGATGTCGGTCATAAGCCCTCCTGATCGCGCAACAAGCGATCTACAAATCTGTCGCCGTAGCGCGGCATTTCGACTCCTCTCGATCTTCCGCAAGCAGTCAGCGAGGACCTGCGCCAGCGCCGACAAACTCGGCGACGGCGCGGGTAACGGCTTCGGGCTGCTCCAACACCAGAAAATGTCCTGCACGAGGCAGGTCGATAACCCGGACGCGCTCGCCGAATTGCTCGCGGAGCGCGTGGCCATTGCCCGGCGGAGCCGCTATATCATCGAGCCCCTGGATCACCAGAAGAGGGGCCGTTCCGGCGCCCCACCAATCCTCGAGCGCCACCCCCCGGCTGGTCGCGAGGTGGGCGAGATGCACCGCCGGCCAGCATTCGACCTGCGCCAGTATTTTCGGATCGGACGCCGGCGACAGCCAGCGCGCGCCCAGCACGGTGACGCAATCGCTGCCATTCATCTTGACTTCCCTAGCGTTGCGAAAGGCCGTGCCCAGCGGCGTTGCGGGTCCGATGAGACCGCCCGCCGCAAGCACAGTCACGCTGCGCACCAGCGCGGGCCGGTCCGCCGCCAAACAGCGGGCGACCCGATTGCCGAAGGCATGGCCGACCAGGTGCGCCGGGCCGCAATCCATAGCTTCCAGGACTTCGGCGACA
>JASHUO010000328.1 GCA_030039975.1 Alphaproteobacteria bacterium | reverse complement strand
GCCACAGTTCAGCACGAGATGATTAACAATTAGAAATGGTGGTAACCCGCGCTCGGCACGGCGAGCGGCGCCCCGTCGGCGCCGAGGACGCGCACCCCGCTGCCGCTCTCGATCCGGCCGATGGCGGTGACGGCAACGCCGGTCTCCTGCGTCAGCGCGGCGATCTCCGCCGCGGCGCCGGCGGGTGCGGCAAAGAGCAGCTCGTAATCATCGCCGCCACCCAGCGCCGCCATCAGCCATTGCCGCTCGCTCCGCACCGCCGGCTGTGCCGCGGCGGACAGTGGCAGCTTGGCCGCCTCGACCACGGCCGCGACCCCTGAAGCGGCGCAGAGATGCCCGAGATCGGCGACGAGTCCGTCGGAAATGTCGAGCATGGCATGGGCGATGCCAGCGAGGCGCTGGCCCAGCTCGAGCCGCGGCTGCGGCAGGTGATAGCGGTCGATCAGGAACTCGCGCTGGGTCGCGTCCGGCAGCGCGAGCCGGCTCTGCAGCACGGCAAGCCCCAAAGCGGCATCGCCGAGCGTGCCGCTGACATAGACAAGATCGCCGGGCCGGGCGCCGCTGCGCAGCACGACGCGGCCCGCCGCGACGCGGCCGATAGCGGCGAGGGTGAGGCTGATCGGACCGTCGATCGCCGACATGTCGCCGCCGAGCAGACCGATGCCATAGGTCGCCTGGTCCTTGGCGAGGCCGGCGGCGAAACCCGCGAGCCAATCCTCGCCGAGCGCCCGCGGCAGCGCCGTCACCAGCAGATAGCCCACCGGCGCGGCGCCCTTGGCGGCGAGATCGGAAAGATTGACGCGCAGCAGCTTCTGCGCCACCAGGTCCGGCGCCGTCCCCGGCGGGAAATCGACGCCCTCGACGATGGCGTCGGTCGTCAGCACGTATTGCTCGCCGGACGGCCCGTCGATCAGCGCGACATCGTCGACGAGACCGAGGGCGCCGGGGGCGGCGAGCGGCGCGAAGAAGCGCGCGATGCGCTCGAACTCACTGAGCGGAGGGTCCGCCACGTTTTTCATCCGCACCGTCGTCCGGCCGCAGCCGATGCGCGAGCTTGTCGAGCACGCCGTTGACGAGGCCGGGCTCCTTGCCCGAGAAGAAGGCGTGCGCGATGTCGAGATACTCGCTGATCGCCACCGGCGCGGGCACATCGGGGCGCGCGACCAGCTCGAAGGCGCCGGCGCGCAGCACCGCGCGCAAGACCGTCTCGAGGCGCTCGAGCGGCCAGTCCGGCGTCAGCACCGCGCCGATGGCGCGGTCGAGATCGGCCTGGCGCTCGATCGTGCCGCGCACGATGTCGGCGAAGAGCGTAGGATCCGCTTCGCCATACTGCTCGCCGTCGATCTCGCGCCCGAGGCGATGCTTCAGGAACTCGGCGATCACCGTCTCGGGCGGCGCGCCGGACAGGTCGATCTGATAGAGCGCCTGCACGGCGGCGAGCCGGGCGACGCTGCGCCGCCGCGTGGCCGGACCGGAACGGGGACGCGCCGGCTCGCCGCTCATCGCCGCCCGAGCCCGAAATGGCGCTTCAGCTCGATCATCGCGAGACAAGCATTGGCCGCCTCGCCGCCCTTGTTCTTCTTATCGACACGGGCGCGGGCGAGCGCCTGCGCCTCGTTCTCGACGGTGAGGATGCCGAAGCCGATGGCGAGGTTGTGCTCGAGCGCGAGGCGCTGCAGCCCGCCGGCGCTCTCGTTGCAGACATAGTCGTAATGGGTCGTCTCGCCCCGGATGACGCAGCCGAGCGCGAGGTAACCGTCGAAGCGCGCTTCGCGCGCGCCGCGCGACTGCGCCTCGACGGCAAAGCGGACCGCCGCCGGAATCTCGAAAGCGCCCGGCACCGCGAAACGCTCATAGCTGGCGCCCGCCGCATCGAGCGCGGTGATCGCCCCTTTCGCCAGCTCGTCCGAGATATGCGCGTAGTAACGCGCCTCGACGATCATGATATGCGGACCGTCCGCCATCAGCACGTGCCTCCCGGCCGGTCGATCGGCCGCTGGCCGACGACGGCGAGGCCGTAGCCTTCGAGACCGACGATGGTGCGCCTTGTGTTGGACAGCAGCACCATGTCGCGGATGCCGAGATCGAGCAGGATCTGGGCGCCGACGCCGTAATTGCGCAGCTCGGCGCCGCCGACCCGCTTGCTCTCCATCAGCACCGGCACCCGGTCCGACCAGCTGTTCGATACCGGCTCGCGGATCAGCACGATGACGCCCCTGCCCTCGCGTCCGATCGCCTCCATCGCGCCCTGCAACAGGCCGCCGCGATTGCCCTTGTCATGGCCGAGCACGTCCTCGAGCACGTTCAGCGCATGCATGCGCACCAGCACCGGCTCGGGCGAGGTGATGTCGCCTTTGACCAGCGCGATATGCTCGACATTGCTGATCTTGTTGGCGTAGATGCGCATCATGAAATCGCCGCCGAAGCGCGAATGGAAGGGCATCTCGAGCTTGCGCTCGACAATGCGGTCGTGGCGGCGGCGATAGGCGATGAGATCGGCAATGGTGGCGATCTTCAAGCCGTGGCGCTGGGCAAAGGCGACCAGCTCCGGCCGCCGCGCCATCGTGCCATCGTCGTTCATGATCTCGCAGATGACGCCGGAAGGGTTCAAGCCCGCCAGCCGCGCGAGGTCGACCGCCGCCTCGGTATGGCCGGTGCGCACCAGGACGCCGCCGTCGCGCGCCATCAGCGGAAAGATATGGCCGGGCGTGACGATATCGGACGATCCCTTGCTGGCGTCGATGGCGACGGCGATGGTGCGCGCGCGGTCGGGCGCCGAGATGCCGGTGGTGACGCCCTCGCGGGCCTCGATCGAGACGGTGAACGCGGTCTGCAGGCGCGAGGCGTTGA
>JASHUO010000327.1 GCA_030039975.1 Alphaproteobacteria bacterium | reverse complement strand
TGCGCCACCACGTCGCCAGCGCGAATCTTCGCGCTGACGATGATGTCGTTGATGACGCTGCGGACGCCGCTCAGCCTGCGCACGTCGTATTCGGCCTCGGCGCGTTGGAACTGCCAGTCGACCTCGCCGTTCAGCGTGACGATACCGTGCTCGACCTTCACCGTGATGCGGTCATGCGGCACCGACACATCCCAATGGAGAAGGCGCACCGCGCGGGCAGCGATCTCGTCGTCGTCGAGCTTCTTGTCCGAAGGCAGCCGGACTTCGATCTCCTGCGCCACGGCGCTGACGCCCTTGACGCCGCGCGCGGTGCGCTCGGCCGCGAATTTCTCGGCGAAGCTTTCGACATGGCCGGAAAGCTCGACCACGCCGTTGCGCACGCTCACGCCGATATGGGCGGCGTTCACGCTGGGCTCGAACTCGAGCGCGTCGATGACCCGCTGCTGCAGTGTGAGATCGTTGTTCATGGCCGCGCCTTTCCCGGTTGCTGTCGCTTCACGGTGCAAGGCTATCCCGCCGCGGCGGAAGCACATTGATCTGGGTCAAGTTGATCTGCGTCAAGGCGCCGGCGGCGCGTGCGAAATCCGGGCTAGACGTCGATGACACATTGCGCCAGCCAATCGCCATCCGGCAGGCGCTCGAATTTGAGGGCGGTCAGCGTCGCGCGCTTCGGCTCGACCGCAAGCGCGTGACGCTCGCGATCGACGCGCTCGCCCCAGGCCGTGGCGTGGAGACGCCGCCCGGCGATGGCCACGGCGAACCGCCCGAACACCATGTCGCGCACGGCCATTTCGTCGATGAGGCGGTTGAGCCAGTCGACCAACAGCAGATCGTCGCGCGCCGCCTCGCAATCGATCGTCACCGGCTCGGGCACGGCGACATCCGCGAGATCGGTGACGATGGCGGTTAGCGCGATCGCCGCCTGCTCGAACGCCGCCTCGCGCGTCGGGCCGATGCCGCGGATACCGATATCGGTGCCGTGGGCGAAATGCTCGGCGCGTAGCATGGGACTTACCGCTCAGCCGCTGCGGCGTGCTGGTCGCAGGACTCGGCCAGCGCGCGCAACGCTGCGCTGATGGTGACGGGATAGGAGAGGGGCTCCAGCCGGCGCACGCCGGCATATTCCTGCATCTTGTCGGCGCAGTCGAGCGCTCTCGGCTGCTCATTGACCGAGGCAAGACTCGCAAAACCGCGCCGCTCCGGCTTTGATCCACGTCAAGGCCGGCCCTGGCGGAAGGGTCGATCGTGTCACCATGGCGCTTGCCGCCGCGGGGCGGTAGGACTCCGCCGCCGGCGCCACTTGGCATGAGAGGGTGCGATGCTGACAATTTCGCTCGACCGACTGGTGGATCTCCTCGAGAAGGCCGCGGAGGTTGATATCCCCGAGACCGCCATCACCGAAGACGGCACCGAGGAGACGGAGATGAGCGCGGAGGCGCTCGAAGAGATGCTGGCCGACGATCCGGCCTATGGCGACCTGGTCGAGTCGGTCGAGCGCCTGACACCCGAAGAAACCGACGAGGTGCTGGCGCTGGGGCTGCTCGCGCGTAGCGACGCTTCGGCCGAGCAGTGGCAAGCCATGGTCGAGCAAGCCCGCGCCATCCCGGAGGACGACGCCACCGACGAGCTGTTGCGCATGCTCCTCCTCACCGACGAACTCGAAACCGCGCTCGAGCAGCTCGGCTATTTCGCCGAGGAAGCCGACGAGGACGAAGAGGCGCCGGCAGAAGAGGTATCGGACGAGGATGAGCGATCCGAAGAAGACGATGAGGAACCAAAGAAGTAGGGCCAGCGCATCTCGAAAGCCGACTGCGATCCCAACGTCACTTCCGCCTTTCCCGCGAACGCGGGAAACCAGCGTCACGAGCTCCGTTGGAGGGTAGCGGGGATGTCGCTCAGCAGGGCGCTCGCACATCACGGTCGCGCGCTCGGTCTCAATAGGGCATGATCCCGTGCGCTTCTTCCGCGATTGGAGCGATGGCTGCATCGCCGTCGGCAACATCGTCATCGAGGAGATATGGAACGCTGTCGATGACGGGACGCCGATCGAGAGCCGGCCATGAGCCGCGATGCGCCCGCCATGGATGAGCAGCAGGCGGTCGCCGACTTCCTCTCCTCCGGCGCCAGCTACGGGCTTCCCGGCGCGGCGGTGGAGCAAATCGTCACCCATATCTCGCGCCTTTTCCTCATCGGCGACCGCGTCTTCAAGCTGAAGCGGGCGGTCAAGTTCTCTTATCTCGACTATTCCACCCTCGAGCGCCGCGAGCGCTTCTGTCGTGCCGAGCTCGACCTCAACCGCCGCACTGCGCCGGGGCTCTATCTCGGCCTCCGCAAGGTCGCGCGCGGCGCCGATAGCAGCCTCACCCTCGATGGCGGTGGCGATGCCATCGACTGGCTCATCGAGATGCGCCGCTTCCGCGAAGACGACCTCTTCGACCGCATGGCCGCCGCCGGTCGCCTCACGCCGGCGCTGATGCGCGATCTTGCCGATGCCATTGCCGCCTTCCACCGCGATGCCGAGATCACGCCCGATCAAGGCGGCCGCGGCAATCTCGCGCGCACCATCGCCATCAATGACGAGAATCTGCGCCTCGCGGCGCCACCGCTCGACGCTGCTGTCATCGATCGACTCAAGGCAGCGTCCGAAGCCCATCTCGCCCGGGTCGGGCCGTTGCTCGAGGCGCGGCGCCGCGCCGGCGAGGTCCGGCGCTGCCATGGCGATCTGCACTTGCGCAACATCTGCCTCTTCGAGGGCAAGCCGACGCTTTTCGATTGCATCGAGTTCAACGACGATTTCGCCTGCATCGACGTGCTCTACGACCTCGCTTTCCTGCTCATGGATCTGGTGGAGCGCGGGCTTGCAGAGCATGCCAATCTCGTCTTCAACCGTTATCTCGACCGCAGCAGCGAGAGCGACGGTCTCGCCGCACTGCCGCTCTTCCAATCGGCGCGGGCGGCAGTGCGCGCCCATGTCCTGGGCGCGCTGGTCCGCTCGGGCGGGCCGGAGAAGGCGGCGGAGGCGCGTGCGGCCGCGGCCTATCTGGCGCTGGCGCTGGCACTGCTCGAGCCGTACCCGCCGCGCCTCGTTGCGCTGGGCGGGCGCAGCGGCACCGGCAAGTCGACGGTCGCCCA
>JASHUO010000030.1 GCA_030039975.1 Alphaproteobacteria bacterium | reverse complement strand
TGTCGATCCAGGATTTCTTCGGCGCCGGACGCGCCGCCGGCGTCGCCGTCGGCTGCCGCGCCACCGGCTTGCCCTGCTCGAAGAATGCTTCTTCGTTGATCTCGCCGGATTCGTGATAGCTGGTGAGCGGACCGTCGAGCAGGCCGGCGCGCCAGGACGCGCGCTGGCGGATCGCGCCGCTCTCCCAGTAGTCGATGACGTCGCCCTCGAGCCGCCCGGCCTTGTACGGCGCCTCGCGCAGCTTGGCGCCGCCGGGATGAAACGCCGTCATCATGCCGTGGCGCTTGCCTGCCTGATGCGGGACGATGCTCTGCAGCCGGCCGGCGGTATCGTAGGTCTTCATCTCGCCTTCGATCACGCCCCGGGCATAGGGAATTTCGGCCAGCTTCTGGCCCTCGGCATAAGCCGTCATCGGACCATTGAGCACGCCGTCGCGAAAGCTCATCCGGGCGGTCACTTGCCCTGCCGGATCGTATTGCACCATCTCGCCGTCGAGCTTGCCGGCCTTGAACTGGGCGTCATGCGCTTTTTGGCCATTGGGGTGATAGCCCACCGCCGATCCCGTCAGCACGCCGTCCTTCATCGCGGCTTCGGACACCAGCGCGCCGGCCGCGTCGCGGCGAACCGCCACCCTCTCGCCGCTCACGGGCTTCCTCCCGCCATGCTGCGCCTCGTCAATTGATCTGCACCATGCCGCCCTTCACCGTCAGCATGCCGCCGCCATCGACGGTTCCGGAGGCGCTGCCCTTGATCTCCATGGTCGTGCCGCCGCTGAGGCTGAGGCCGGTGCCGGAGCTCGCGCTGAGATCGGTTCCCGATTTCACCGAGATCGATGTCCCGGACTGCACGGTGAGCGAGCCATCGGTCTTCAGCGTCAGATCGCCGGTCGCCTGGATGGTAAGGCTGCCCGTCACCTTGAGCGTGTAGTTGCCGCTGACGGTTTGCGTGAAGTCGGCATTGTTGGTGTGCGTCTCGTTGCCGGTAACGGTGACCGCGCGCGTGCTTTGGACGCTGTGCGTCTCTTTGCCCTGGCTCACCGCGATGCTGCGATCGCCCTGGCTGACGGTAAGGCTCTCATTGCCTTGGCTCACCGTGACCGCGCGGTTGCCTTTCGACACGGTCAAGGTGTCGTCTTTTTCCGCAATCGTGACCGTGCGGTTGTTGGTGATGGTGGTGGTTTGATCGTTGAGGACGTCGATCTTCATGTCCTTTTGCGCGTGGATGTAGATCTCCTCGCTATCGGCCTTGTCCTCGAAGCGAATCTCGTTGAAGCCGTTGCCGCCTTTTGACGAGCTGCTTTTCACCGTGCTCTTGGTCTGCTCGTCGGGCAGCGTGTAGGGCACGGGCTGTTGGCCGTTATAGACCGAGCCGGTGACGAGCGGCCGGTCGGGGTCGCCTTCGAGGAAGCTCACCACGACCTCCTGGCCGATGCGCGGCAGGAAGATCGCGCCCCAATTCTTGCCCGCCCAACCCTGCGCGACGCGGATCCAGCAAGAGCTGTTCTCGTCGTTCTGGCCGAGCTGATCCCAATGGAACTGCACCTTGATGCGGCCGTATTTGTCGGTCCAGATCTCTTCGCCGGATTTGCCGACGACGAGCGCGGTCTGCGTGCCGGCGATACGCGGCTTCGGCGTCACGCGCGGCGGCCGGAAGGTCGCGCTCGAGGGAAAGGCGAGGAAGCTGTTGCGGTATTGGCGCCGGCCGCCGGCATGGGTGATCCGCCGCAGGACATAGGTATCGTTGGCGTCGCTGCGGGGATGGCCGGTCAGGGTGAACGTGTAGCCTGCGGCGAAGGCACGGCAGGTGCTCTCGCCCGAAACGAGGCGTGCCGGCACTTCCATGCCGTCGAGGCGCTTCTTGCCATAGGCATCGCCCGTGTCCTTGGTCTGGTAGAGACCGGGATATTCGTAGATCTGCAAGCTGCTGCCGCTGCCCGTCGTGGTCGAGAGCAGCTGCGTCGTCGGCGTCTCGAAATTGAAGTCGTCGGCCTGATATTTGCCGGTGACGACGCTTTGCTCGAGGCTGAGCGCGACCACCAGATCCTGCTCCTCCCAGGCTTTGGCGCTTTCCGGCTTGAAGGCGACGGTGGACAAGTTGGGGCAGGCCGAGAAGGCGCTGGCGTCATCGGCGAGCACCAGCGTGTGCTTGCCGGCCTCGTGCTGGAAGAAGTAGAAGATGCCCTCCTCTTCCATCAGCCGCGAGATGAAGTCGAAGCAGGTCTCGCGGTACTGCACGCAATAATCGCGCGCCTCGTAGGAGCCGGTGAGCGCATCCTTGACGTCGGTGACGCCTTGCTCCTGCAGCACCTGCTTCACGATGTCGGGGACGGATTTCGCCTGGAAGATGCGGTTGTCCGAAGCGAGCGTCAATTCCCACAGCTTGGGCCGCACCTCGAAGTGATAGCTGAGGCCGCTCTGCACCATGCGCGCGACAATGCCGTTGAAATTGCGCTGGTTGCCGTCCTTGTCGGCGCCGGTGATGGTGACGCTCTGCCCGACCACTTGGGTAAAATCGAGATCGCCATGCTCGGAGTCCATATCGACGCGGAACTCGAAAAGGCCCGAGATCTGCTCTTCGCCCTCGAAGGCCTCGAGCAGCAGCATGTCGTCGCCGAGCGGCGTCGTGATGGTGAAGGTGTAGCCAGTCTGGGTATAGCCGAGAACGCTCATCTCACCGCGCCGGCGCCACGTCGTCGTCGAAGACGAAGCGCAGCCCGCCCTTGCCGTCGAGATCGATATGCACGAGCTCGAAACTCCCGCCCTCGGTAACGCGCGCCAGGATCTCGCCGGAAAGCTCC
>JASHUO010000326.1 GCA_030039975.1 Alphaproteobacteria bacterium | reverse complement strand
CGGGTTGCGCTCGAGCTCGGTGGCGCCGGGCGTGACCGGTTTGCGCGTCAGCAGCTTGAAGCTCGGTGCCGCCGCCGGCAGCGCCGGGCGATGGCGCGACGCCTTGGGCGCGGCTTCGCTGCGCTCGCGCAGGAAGTCCTTCACCTTGCGGTCTTCGAGCGAGTGGAAGGAGACGATGGCGAGCCGCCCGCCCGGCGCGAGCAGGCGCTCGGCGGCCAGAAGCGCGCGTTCCAGCTCGCCGAGCTCGTCATTCACTTCCAGGCGCAGCGCCTGGAAGGTGCGGGTGGCGGGATCGATGCCGCCGCCGCTCGCCGGCACCGCGGCGCGGACGATGCGGGCGAGCTCGGCGGTGCGGGTCAACGGCGCCTCGCGCCGGGCGGCGACGATGGCGCGGGCGACACGGCGGGCGAAGCGCTCTTCGCCATAGATGTAGATGAGATTGGCGAGCGCGCTCTCGGAGAGGGTGTTGACCAGATCGGCCGCGGTCGCGCCCTCGCGCCCCATGCGCATGTCGAGCGGCCCATCGGCGCGGAAGGAGAAGCCGCGCTCGGGCTGATCGAGCTGCGGCGAGGAAACGCCGAGATCGAGCGCAATGCCGTCGACGGCGCTGATGCCGAGCGGCGCCAGCAGCGCCGCCATGTCGCCGAACCGGCCTTCGATGACGGTGAAGCGCCCGGGATGCTCGCGCGTGAGCGCGCCGCCTTCGGCCACGGCGGCGGGATCGCGGTCGATGGCAATGACGCGGCAGGGCGCCGCCGCGAGCAGGGCGCGGCTATAGCCGCCCGCGCCGAAGGTGCCGTCGACATAGAGGCCGGCATCGCGCGGCTGCAGCGCGGCGAGCACCTCGGCGAGGAGAACCGGGGTATGGGGCAGGGCGGGGGTCACCGCGGCGGCTCCATCACGGCGCGCCCGGGCTGATGCGCCGGCAAGGTCGCGCCCTGGCGGCGGGCGCGCTCGCGCATCTCCTGCTGATGCGCGCTGAAACGCTCGGGCTCCCAGATCTGGAAGGTGCGGCCCAGGCCGACAAAAGCGGCGCTCTCGCTGATCTGGGCGTGCTGGCAGAGCAGCTCCGGCAAAACAATGCGGCCTTCGCCGTCGAAGGCGAGGGGCTGCGCGTCCGCCAGGATCGAGGACAGCGCGTCGCGGTCTTCGGAGAATTCGGGCAGGGCGTCGATGCGCTGGCTCAGCTCTTCCATCCGGTCGATGCCGCTGGCTTCGAGCGCGGGCAGCTTGAAGGAGCGGAAGGCAACGATCCCGTTGAAGTTCTGGCCGGCGAGCGCGGTCCGGAAAGAGGCGGGAACGGAGACCCGCCCTTTGCGGTCAACCTTGTTCACAAATGTCGAAAGGAACAACGCCACCGCCGACCCCCAAGGTCTGTCCCATAGCGCCTCATGGGACGCCTCTGCGTTTGCGGCGCTCCGCCCTCGCCGCCCAGCCTCGCATTGGGACGATATGGGATAGCATGGGCTAGAATGGGGGTCAATGGAAAATCGTGGTAATACAGTGGGATCGCTCGCCTTAACCGAGCTTACTCCGATACTCCAGCGCCTATGGTCAAGACCTCGCGCGACCACCTAACCCTTGAGAATTTGGGGCAAATCGTTAATACATGGCGATTTCTTGTTCACTTTACGTTCTAGGGCGCTGGTTACTTCGCGTATGGGCGCGGATGGGAAAGAGCGCCAGACGGCCTGTAAGCCGGGTTCTGTCCCCGCCCGGAGGCGGGGGATGACCATTCCTCTGGGACGCCCGTTGCCGAGCGCCTCGCGCGACCGACCCGGATGGCAGGGCGGAAATGCCCGCGGCCTTGCGGCCCGCCATCCCTACTTGGTCTTGCTCCCGGTGGGGTTTGCCCTGCCGCCGCCGTCGCCGGCGGCGCGGTGCGCTCTTACCGCACCATTTCACCCTTGCCGCCCGGCAAGCCGGGGTTGGCGGTGTGTTTCTGTGGCACTTTCCCTGGGGTCGCCCCCGCCGGGCGTTACCCGGCACCGCATTTCCGTGGAGCCCGGACTTTCCTCTCGCCGCCTTCGCGGCGAGCGGCCATCCGGCCGTCTGGCGGAACAAATAAGGGGTGTCGCGGCGCGGAAGTCAAACCCCGGCGGCGAGCGCGGCGATCAGCGCCGCCGTTTCCGCGTCGGGCGTGCCGTCCCAGCGCGCCGGCCGGAAATGCCGCTGGAACGCCGTGATGACCTGCCGCGTCGCCGGGTCGAGCACGCCGCTTTGCGGCGTCTCGTAGCCGATCCTGGCGAGCAGGCGCTGCAACCCGGCGATGTCGGCCGGCGGGCCCACGTGGAGCGCCGCATCCGGCCAAAAGCCGATGCCATGCCGCGCGAGGCGGCGCCAGTCGAAGCGCTCGCCCGGATCGGCTTTGCGCTGCGGCGCCACATCGGAATGGCCGAGAACGTGGCGCGGCGGAATCGGATGGCGCTCCAGGATGTCGCGGCAGAGCGCCTCGAGCGCGGCCATCTGCGCCTCGGGAAAATCGCGATAGCCGAATTCATGGCCGGGATTGACCAGCTCGATGCCGATCGAGCGGTCGTTGATGTCGCGCTTGCCGCCCCAG
>JASHUO010000325.1 GCA_030039975.1 Alphaproteobacteria bacterium | reverse complement strand
AGAAGACATCAATCAGCCCAACGTTCATAACGAACGGTTCGATGGAATTCAGCGCTGCGATCAGCCACTGGATCGCACGCGCGCGTGCGCTCGCTTCCTTCGGCAGAAGCATCTCGCTCCGTTCGCCGATATACAGCACAATGGCCCCGGATTCGAAGAGCACATGGCTGTCCTCCTCAAGGATCGGCACCTGCCCGAAGGGCTGCAGCGTTCGATAGTCAGGTTTGTCCTGATCGCCCTGCTCGAGGAGGCGCGTCTTATAAGGCAGGCCAGCTTCCTCCAGCGCCCAGCGCACGCGCAGATCGCGCACCTGTCCCTGGGCAAATTCTGGAACCCACTTGAAAGCAGAGATCGTGATCATGCGACGTCCTCCTTTTGAGAATTTCGCGGCATCGGTGGTCACCGAGAGCTCTGGTCGATTCCAAGGAAATGGCGCTCCAGCTTGTCGAGCGCTCCGGTCCAGCCTGCCTCGTGGCTGCGGCGACTCTCCTCGTCGCGCAGGCGCGAATGTGTGAATGTCAGTTCGGTCCCCTCGGCAACGGCGCGAAGCCTGATCTCGACAAGCGACTCGCCGGAGTCTTCGGCGCCGCCCCTCCAGCGCCAAGTCATGCGCAGCCGCTCGGGCCTCACGACTTCGAGATATTCCCCTGTGCTCTCATGCTCGCTGCCATCGAGCATGCGGAAGCGTACTCGGAAGCGGCCGCCAACCTGCGGGTCGGTCTCCGCCACGAGCACCGGGCCGGCGTCGGGGCCCCACCAGCAGGCGATGCCTTCCGGTGTGGTGAGCGCATCGAAGACGATCGAGGGCCGCGCCTTGATCCGGCGCACGAGCGTCAGACTGGTCATTGTCTTTTCTTCCTCGCTTCGGCTTCCTTGCTTTCGGCATAAGCCGCGAGCCGGTCGAGGCGCTTCGCCCAAAAGCGTTCGTACCGGCGCAGCCAATCCATCGCTTCTCTCATCGGCTCGGGCCGGAGCCGTATCGTCACGGTGCGCCCGAGTTTCGACCGGGTGATGAGGCCGGCATCGTCGAGCACGTCGAGATGCTTCATCACTGCCGGCAACTTGATCGCAAAGGGTTGCGCCAGCGCGCTGATCGACGCGCCGTCTTCGCGTTCGAGCCGGGCGAGGATGGCCCGCCGTGTGGGATCGACGAGCGCCGCGAATACCCGGTCGAGCCGTTCATTATAGTTCACCACATAGCAAAGTATTCGTCGGGAAGGGTCGGCTGTCAACCCCGCATCCTCGCACCTTGGGCACTGACCCAACCGCCTCATGGGGCGCAAAAGTGTCAATTCGGAATCGCGCCTGACCGCCGGAGCCGGTCGACAGTCCGCGGCGTTTGCATTTTGAAGAGGTCCAATGCGGTGAGCTCCTCGTGCGCGTCTTCGTGCTCTTGATCTCGCTTGCCGTTTCCGGCTGCGGTGTCGTCGCGGCGCCGTGCCGCGTCACTTCGGCCGCGCTCGACATGGTGCCGCTGGTCGGCCATGCCGCCGCAACGCCCACCGACGCCTGCGCCGACGCGATCGATCCGAAATAGCGGAACAGCCCGTCCCGAAAGGTCTCGCTGGACTTTCGCCGTCATTCTGCTATAAAGAACGTACATTCTGTTTGGAGAAACGAATGCAGCCTGCCCGCAGCAGCCGGACGGCGGAAGTGATGGCGCTCATCCGGGCGCTCGAGACCGCCGAGCCGCAAGACCGGCGCCTCTTCACCGATCCTTTCGCCGCCGGCTTCCTTGCGCCACCGTTGCGCGGGCTGGCGCGCGCTGCCGCGCTGCCGGTGATGCGCCGCCTGCTCTGCCGCTATCTCGACCGGCGCCTGCCGGGGGCGCGCAGCTCGGGCAGTGCGCGCACAAAGCTGATCGACGATTGGGGTAGCGCCCATGTCGCAGCCGGCGCGCGGCAGGTCGTGCTGCTCGGCGCCGGCTTCGATACCCGCGCCTGGCGCCTGCCGGCGTTTGCCGGTTTGCCGGTGTTCGAGGTCGATCATCCCGCCACCGCCGCCGCGAAGCGGCGCCGCTTTTCCTCTGCCGGGCTTGCCGGTGCGCGCGTCATCGCCGTCACGCTCGATTTCGATCGCGTGGCGCTGCCCGATGCGCTGGGGCGGGCCGGGTTCGATCCGGCACGGCGGACGCTGGTGATCTGGGAGGGCGTCACCAACTATCTTACGGCGGAGGCGGTCGGCGCCGTGATCCGATGGGCCGGGAGCCTTGCCGCCGGCAGCGGTTTCATCTTCACCTATATCGACGCGGCGGTGCTCAGCGATCCCGGACGCTTCGTCGGCGCTCCTGCCATCTTGCGCGAGGTTGCCGCCAGCGGCGAGCCGTGGACCTTCGGTTTCGATCCGGCGGCGCTGCCGCCTTATCTCGGCGAGCGCGGCCTGACGCTCATCGAGGATCTCGGCGCCGACCAGTATCGGGCGCGCTATTTCGGCGGCCGCGCCGGATCGCTCCACGGCTACGCCTTCTATCGCGCCGTCAATGCGCGGGTGGATCGCCATGCCTAGGCTCGGCGCCGCCCGCGCCGCGGCGCGCCGGCGCCAGATCATCGACGCCGCGCTTGCCTGCTTCGCCCGCACCGGCTTCCACAAAACAACGATGGCGGATGTGGTGCGGCAGTCGGGTCTCAGCCCCGGCGCCATCTACTGTCATTTCGCCGGCAAGGACGACATCATCCTTGCGGTCGTCACCGAGCGTCACCGCCGCGAAGCGGCGCTGCTGCAGGCGGCCGCGGCGGAGAAGAGCTTCGCCGCCGCGCTCGAGCGTCTCATCGGCGATATCGTCGGCTTGCTCGCGACGCCCGAGGAGCGGGCCTGGCGCCGCCTTGCCGTCCAGCTCTGGGCCGAAAGCCTGCATGACCGCCGCCTGCTGGCCAAGGTGCGAAACGGCGTCGACACCCCGCGCGCGGTGCTCGCCGGCCTGATCGAAACCGCGCGCCAGCGCGGCGAGCTGCCAGCGGCGCTCGATCCCGAGGCCGCGGCGCGGCTGCTCATCGCTTTCTTCCAGGGGCTGGTCCTGCAGCTGAGCTGGGAGCCGGAGATTGACATTGCCGGTTGCGTGGATGCGCTCCGGACCCTGCTCCACCTCGATGCCAAATCTTTGGCCCGGCGCCGCGCCGCGCCGGGGTGAACTCCTTGGAGCGGCAAGCTTCTCGCGCTTTTCGCCGCGCTCGCGTTGACACTTTCGACAGATGCTCTGGCAGAGCGGGCAGCTCTGCGCCAAGATCGGCGTGCTAGCAGGGGGCGAGGCGGGCTTGTCATGACTCCGATCGCGCGGTGGATCCTCGGCGCGCTGGCGCTCGCGATGCCGAGCTTCGTCGCTTTGGCGAGCTTTGCCGGCGCCAGCGCCATCCCTTGGCATTCGGTGCTGCTCGCGATGCTGGCGATCTATCTCGCCATCCTGCTGATGCTGCGGCCGCTGGTGCTGGGCGTCGCCGCGGTGCAGGCGGCGGTCGACCGTCTTGCCGCGGGCGAAGGAGCGCCACCGGAGGTCGACACGCTGTCGCCGACGGTGCGCGAGCTGTGGCTCGCCGTCGGCCGCTGGGGGCGCGCCTCGCGCCAGAAACTCGCCGAGCGCGAGGTCGAGCTCGGCGCCAACCAGGCGGTGCTGGCGGCGCTGCCCGATCCGCTGATCCTGCTCGACGAGCGCCGCCGCATCTTCCGCGCCAACGCCGCGGCGAACGAGATGCTCGGCATGCGCCTCGTCGAACGCGACCTCGCCGTGGCGCTGCGTCATCC
>JASHUO010000324.1 GCA_030039975.1 Alphaproteobacteria bacterium | reverse complement strand
GCAGGATGCGCCTATCGCGCCGCGGATCACCCAACGCCGCAGGTCGCGGGGCGGTCTCAGCCGGCATCGAACGCGGCAACGGCGGGGGAACGAAGCGCGAGCAAGACCCCTTCCGATCGATAGTCGCGTCCCAACCTAGCCGACGCGGCCGGAGAGAGCGACCTCAGCACCGTCCACAGACACCAGCCCGCCAGTCCTTGAGCGGCCACGCCTGCGCCTCCGGCACGCTTTTGCGCTCTTGACAGGAAGAGGCCCGACACGCCACGAACCATCGGGGCAGGCGCAAAAGAATCGACCCCACGCGGCTCGTTTCAACTGTCGCAGCACGGAGGATGCCATGGCGTCCAAGGACGCTTCGTTCAGCGTGCATGAACATGATTGGCATTCGCGCGCCTATGTCGATCGCTGGATCGGCGAGGATGTCACTCGCGACGCTGAGCGCCGGCCGGTGCTGCGCAAAATGCTTTCCTTCGCGCCCTTCGCCAATAGAGCCGCGATCCGTGTGCTCGATGTCGGCGCGGGATACGGCGTCGTCACAGAAGAGGTTTTGCGTGCCTTCCCCGAGGCGCGAGTCACCTGGCAAGACTATTCGCAGCCGATGCGCGAGCACGCACAACAGCGTCTGGCGAAGCACGCCGCGCGGGTCGATTACGTGCTGAGCGATCTCGCCGGCCCCGACTGGGCGAAGGGCGTTGGTGGCCGGTTCGAACTCGTCGTTTCCGGCATCGCATTGCATAACCTGCGTGACCGCAAGCTGATCTTTCGGTGCTACGACACCATCCGCGAATTGCTCGTGCCCGAGGGCTGTTTTATCGATTGCGATTATTTCGAATACGCCGGTGGCGTCGGCATGCACATGACGGCGATGGAGAAGGCTGGATTCAAACGCGTCGAATGCGTGTGGCAGGAGGGCGCGGCGGCAATCGTAAAGGCCGCGTAAGCGACGCTTCGGTGTCTCACTTGCCGCCTGAAGGATCGACATGATCGCGGTGGCCGACTAAGCCGGCTCTCCGCAGTTTGGAGGAGACTTTCATGCTGTTCTATCAAAGGGGCGACGTTCGCATTCGCTACGAGGAGATCGGCTCCGGCTTCCCACTGCTGGTCACCCCCGGCGGCGGATTGAATTCGCGAGTCAGCAACTGGCAGACCGCGGTTTTCAATGCGATGGAAGAGTTCAAGCACGACTTCCGCTGCATCACCATGGACCAGCGCAACGCCAATGGCGGCGAATCGACGGGTCCGGTGCCGGTCGAGAACGCGTGGGACGCGTTCGCCGACGACCAGCTCGGCCTCATGGACCATCTCGGGATCCGCGAATTCTTTTACATGGGCTACTGCATCGGCGGCTGCTTCGCCGGGAAGCTGATTGAGCGAGCGCCTCAGCGCGTCGTAGCGGCGGTGTTCTGCCAGACTGTCGGCCACAGGCCCGAAGATCCTGACGTCATGTGGCGGCACTGCCACCAGAATTGGCTCGCGGATTTCCGCGCCCGCCGGCTCGAGGTGACGACGGAGACGATCGAGAGATATTTCCACAGCCTCTGGCGCGTGCAGCCTGATTTCCTCTACAGCGTGCCGCGCGAGTTCATCAAGAATTGCCGGACGCCGATGCTGGTTCTGCCGGACGACACGCCCTCGCATCCGCTGCCGACCTCGATCGACGTGGCGTCGCTGGCGCCGAACGCCGAGATCACGGTCTTCCCGTGGCGCGAGCCGCCGGAACTCAAGGCACGCACCATCAACCGCGTGCGCACGTTCCTCAAATCGCACATTCCGATGCGCAGCGCAGCGCAGTAGCCGGCGCCCCTCAGGGCTGGGCGGCCATGAGCTTGTCCTGCGTCTTCGTTTCGAAGTCGCTGGCATCGTGCCGCTCGTGGAGTTGATCCGCGGGATCGCCGCTCAGCCGATTGACCTTGCGGCCGCGCTTCACCGCCGGGCGTTGGCCGATCATCGTCGTCCAGCGCTGCAGATTCTTATAATCCTGTACCTGCAGGAATTCGGCGCCGCCATATTGATTGTACTGCGCCAAGCCACCATACCACGGCCAGATTGCGATGTCGGCGATCGTGTAGCTGTCGCCGGCGACGTATTCGCTCTCGGCGAGACGTCGGTCGAGCACGTCGAGCTGGCGCTTCGTCTCCATGGTGAAGCGGTCGATGGCGTATTCGATCTTGGTCGCCGCATAGGCGTAGAAATGGCCGAAGCCGCCGCCGACATAGGGCGTGCTGCCCATCTGCCAGAAGAGCCAGGACAGGCATTCGGCGCGCGGGGCGCGCTCGGTTGGCAACAAGGCGCCGAACTTCTCGGCGAGATAGACGAGGATCGCGCCCGATTCGAAGACGCGCACCGGCTTGGGTTCGGAACGGTCGAGCAAAGCCGGGATCTTGGAATTCGGATTGACGGCGACAAAGCCGCTGCCGAACTGTTCGCCGGCGCCGATCTTCACCGGCCAGGCATCGTATTCGGCGCCGCGATGGCCGAGCGCCAGAAGCTCTTCCAGCATGATGGTGACCTTCACGCCGTTGGGCGTCGCCAGGGAATAAAGCTGCAGCGGATGGCGCCCGACCGGCAGCTCTTTCTCGTGGGTCGTCCCGGCGATCGGCCGGTTGGTGCTGGCGTATCGCCAGCCACTGACATCCTTCTTCCAAGTCCAGATCTTCGGCGGCGTGTAGGGTGTTTCGGTCATCATCGTCCTCTTCGAATGTCAGCCGTATGCTTGAGAGCCGATACCTAGTTTATCCCCAGCAGCTTCTGCGCGGTGCCGCCCAGGATGGCGCGGCGTTCGTCGTCGCTGAGGCCCGGCGTCGAGAGCACAAGGTCGACCTCCGTGCTCGTCCAGGGGAAGGGATAATCGGTGCCGATC
>JASHUO010000323.1 GCA_030039975.1 Alphaproteobacteria bacterium | reverse complement strand
AGCGCGGCCACCGTCGGGTGAAGGATGGTCGAGGCGTGGTAAACCGGCGGGTTGACGACGCCGAAATTGCTTTCGGGCGAGCGGCCGGCATGGGTGAGGAGCGTGTCAGGCTTCTTGGATTTGCTGCGCATCGCGGCGACATCCTCGTCTTTCGGGCGAGGCATCTTGCATCGCCGCGGCTTTCGGCGAAAGGGCTGCGGCGGCCGGACCCGGCATCGCAGGTGAGCAAGCACCGGTCACTTGCCTATGGTTCTGCACGATTGTTAGGCGGTCGTACGGCCGGTATGTCACGGCGTAAACGATCTCGTACGCTTTCCGAGGCAGCCGCCCGCCGCTTTGGCGCCTTTGGCATGGGATGTGCGTAGGGGCGGGCGATCCGTCCCATCGGCCCGGCGACCTTTCCTGGCGCTGCCCGTGCCGCACGGTGCGGTGGATGGGCGGCGGTCGCCGCCCTCTGCCGGCGAAACTTCCAACCAACAAGGACCATTCGATGCGTGTCATTTCCCTTGCCTTGAGCGCCGTCCTGTTGCTCGCGGCCGCTGCCCCGGCGCTCTCCGCCGAGGACATCGTCATCGGCGCCGTCTACCCCTTGACCGGCAACAGCGCCCAGGTCGGGCTCGACGCCAAGGCCGCTTATGAGACCGAGGCCGAGATCATCAACGGCACGCATGAGAAGCTGCCGATGCTGCTGGGCGAGGGCGGCGGGCTCGCCCGGCTCGGCGGCGCCCATATCAAGCTCGTCTTTGCCGACAGCCAGGGCGATCCGCAGAAGGCGCGCGCCGAGGCTGAGCGGCTCATCACCCAGGAGCATGTCGTCGCCATTCTCGGCAGCTATACCAGCGCCACCGCCGCGACCATCAGCCAGGTGACCGAGCGCTACGAGATCCCATACATGTCGGCGGACAATTCCTCGCCGAGCCTCAATCAGCGCGGCCTCAAATGGTTCTTCCGCACCTCGCCGCATGACGAGATGTTCAGCCAGGCGATGTTCGCCTTCTTTCGCGACATGGGCGCGAAGACCGGCCATCCCGTGAAGTCGGTGGCGCTGTTCTATGAGGACAGCATCTTCGGCACGGACAGCAGCAACGTGCAGCGCAAGCTGGCCGAAGCCGCCGGCATCAAAGTCGCGGCCGATATCCGCTATCGCGCCAATTCGCCCTCGCTCTCCGCGGAAGCGCAGCGCCTGCAGGCCGCGAATGCCGATGTACTGATGCCGTCCTCCTACACCAGCGACGCGCTGCTCCTGATGCACGCCATGCACGAGATCGGCTACACGCCGCCGGCGATCCTGGCCCAGGCGGCGGGCTTCCAGGAGCAGGATTTCCTCACCGGGGCGGGCCCTCTCGCCGAAGGCGTGCTCAGCCGCTCGAGCTATGCCGGCGATGCGACCAGCACGCGGCCGGCGATTACGGCGGTCAACGCCCTCTACCGCGCCAAGCAGCACAAGGATCTCAATGACAACACCTCGCGCGAGATCACCGCGCTAGAGGTGCTGGCGGACGCCATCAACCGCGCCGGCTCGGCGAAGCCGGAGGATATTCGCAAGGCGCTCATCGCCACCGACATCAAGGGCGCCGAGACGATCATGCCGTGGAAGGGCATCAAATTCGACGCGACCGGCCAGAACATCGAAGGGACGCCGGTGATCCAGCAGGTCAAAGGCGGCGTCTACCACACCGTCTGGCCCTTCGACGTCGCGACGACGCCGGTCGTGTGGAACGTCGGGCGGTGATGCGAATGCCATTCAATCGTGTGTGGATTCTTACGCCCGGTTTCATCCAATCGCCTTGCCCGCGAAAGCGGGCATCCAGGGGAGCGGCTCCTGGATTCCGGCTCTCCGCTGCGCTCCGGCCGGAAAGGCGAAAACGTACCGAGATCAAGCGTTGGAAACGTCATCCTAGCGATCGCGCCACCCATAGGCGGAGGGAATCGCCCCGATGACCCCCGGACTGATCGCGCAGGCGCTGGCGAGCGGGCTGTTGATGGGGCTCATCTATGCGCTCGTCGCGGCGGGGCTGAGCCTTATCTTCGGCCTCATGGACGTCGTCAATTTCGCCCATGGGGAGCTGCTCATGCTCGCCATGTTCGCGACCTTCCTACTGCACCAGAGCACGGGTCTCGATCCGCTGCTGCTGCTGCCGCTCGTCGCGCTCCTGATGTTCGGCTTCGGCATGGCGATCTATCGCGGGCTCATCGCGCGCGCGCTCTCGGTCACGTTCAACACCGGCATGGTGCAGATCTTCGTGACCTTCGGGCTCGCGATCTTCCTGCGCGGCGCCGCCCAGTTCTGCTTCGGCAGCCAGTTCCGCAGCATTGGCGATGGTTGGCTCGGCGACCGCAGCCTGGCGCTCGCCGGGATCCATCTGCCGCTGCCCCAGGTCGCGGCGAGCCTGGTTTGCCTCCTGGCCTTCGCTTCTCTCGTCGTGGTGTCGAAGACCGAGTTCGGCCGCGCGCTGGAAGCGACGCGCGAGGACCGCGATGCGGTGGCACTCATCGGCATCGACCGCGACCGCATCTTTGCCTTGGGCTGGGGCATGGGGGCGGCGGCGGTCGGCGTCGCCGGCGTGATGCTGGCGAATTTCTATTACATCTCGCCGAATGTCGGCGCCAATTTCGCGCTCATCGCCTACGTCACCGTGGCGCTTGGCGGCTTCGGCAGC
>JASHUO010000322.1 GCA_030039975.1 Alphaproteobacteria bacterium | reverse complement strand
GGAGTACCTGCAGGAGCGGCACGGCCTCGTGCGCATCACCGAGGCCGATCTCCAGGCCGGGGTCAAGCAGCTCTTCGCCCTCTACCGCCCCCACCTTACCGAAGCCGCCCGCGCGCAGATCAAGGCGCATGAGGAGCCGCGAAAGCTGGCGCGTGGGTGAGGTCGCGCGCTTTGCCGCTGTCGACTCTGTGCAGCTGCCGACCTGAGCTGGTTGAAGGCCGCACGACAGAACCGCAATTGGTCCCGCCGGCGCTTTTATGGGAGCCAATCCCGCCAGCCCGGCCAGCCCTCGACCAGGTCGGCGATCAAGGCATAGCCGGCGGCGCCGGGATGGGCGCCGTCGCCGGCGGCGAGCTCGATCCGCCAGAGCGCGATGGGGGACAGCGGCGTCTCGAGGTCGAGATAAGGGATGGCGAGCTCGGCGCTGAGCGCCGCGAAGGCGCGCGACAACGCCGGAATGCGCGCTTCGGCGCCGCCGAGCGGCAGCGGCGGCGGCCCCAGCATCAGCACCGGCCAGCGCGCCTGAGCCGCGCCGAGGATGGCGCGGGCGTTCGCCAGCGAGCGCTCGGCCGCGACGCGCGGCGCCCCATTCTCGTCGGTGCAATCATTGCCGCCGAAGGAGAAGACCAGGCGGCAGTCGAATTCCTGGGGCAGCCGGCGCGCCGCTTCCTCCTGCCAACGGGCGGCGATGTCGGCGCTGGTCTCGCGGCGAATGCCGAGATTGTAGGTGGTGAGATCATGGCCGCGCCGGCGCGCCGCGGCCGAGACCCGGCCGACCCAGCCGAGCCCGGTCGGATCGCCCGTACCGTTGACATAGCTGTCGCCGAAAAAGCAGATCCGCATGCCACCTTGAGCTTAACGGTGTGGCGCCAGAGGGGAAAGCGGTGCGTCCACGTTTGAAATCGCGGTCGCGAGCGGGTAGCGTCGGCGCGATGCCTCTTTCCTTCGCCGGCGGAGGGCGGCGCTCATGGTCGTGATGTACCACAACCCGCGCTGCGCCAAGTCGCGCGCGACCTTGGCGCTCCTCGAGAAGAAGGGCGTAAAGCCACGCATCGTCGAATATCTGAAGACGCCGCCCGATCAGGCGGAGCTGAAGCGGCTGCTGCGGCTGCTGGGCAAGACGCCGCGCGAGTTGCTGCGCGCCAAGGAGGCGAAGGCGGTCGGGCTCGACAAGCCCGGCCTTTCCGATGCGGCCATCATCGCCGGCATGGTCGAGCACCCCGTCGTCATCGAACGCCCGATCGTCGTGAATGGCAACCGCGCCGCGCTCGGCCGCCCGCCTGAGGCGGTTTTAGACATCCTCTAAAAGCCGCATCCCGGGCCTGCGCGTCGCCATTGACGGCGGTAGTGGTCCGTAGGACCATCGCGCCAGCCGGTAGCAGAAACAAAAACTTGCGCCGGGTGTCCTCACGCTGGGGACCCAGGACCTAAATTTTTTGTCATGCGGCACCGGCGTGAAGCTTTGTCATCCTTGGGCGCCCCGGCCCGCGGCACTTCGCGGGCGTCAGAAAGAACAAAGGGCGTCGGCGGGTAATCGCCTGCCGCTACGGAACTGTCGCCAGCCCGAGCGCTGGTCGGCCAAAAGGGAGGTAAGAAGATGATGACCAGAATGCTTGGCTTGAGCGCGGCGGCACTTGCCGGCGTGCTTTTCGTTGCCCCGGCGATGGCGCAAAACGGCCCGGGGGTTACCCAGACCGAGATAACGCTCGGCCAGACCATGCCGTATAGCGGTCCCGCCTCGGCCTACGGCACCATCGGCAAGGCCGAGGCCGCGTATTTCGACATGATCAACGCCCAGGGCGGCGTCAACGGCCGAAAGATCAAGCTGATCAGCCTCGATGACGGCTATAGCCCGCCCAAGACGGTCGAGCAGACGCGCAAGCTCGTCGAAGAGGACAACGTGCTGGCCGATTTCAGCCCGCTCGGCACGCCGCCTAACACGGCGATCCAGAAATATCTCAATCAGAAGAAGGTGCCGCAGCTTTTCGTCGCCACCGGTGCGACCAAATGGGGCAATCCCAAAGAGTTTCCGTGGACCATGGGCTGGCAGCCGACCTACCAGACCGAAGGCCATATCTACGCCCGGTATCTCTTGGAGCACATGCCCAATGCCAAGGTCGGCATCCTTTATCAGGACGACGATTACGGTAAGGACTACGTCAAGGGCTTCAAGGACGGGCTCGGCGACAAGGCCAAAACGATGATCGTCAAAGAGGCGAGCTACGAGACCACCGATCCCACCGTCGATTCGCAGGTCATCACCTTGCAGGCGTCCGGCGCCGACGTGTTCTTCAACGTCACGACGCCAAAATTCGCCGCGCAGGCGATCCGCAAGGCGCATGACATCGGCTGGAAGCCGCTGCAGTTCCTGAACTCGGTGTCGAATTCGGTGGGCGCGGTGCTGACCCCGGCCGGACTCGAGGCTTCGCAGGGGCTCATCACCGTCGAGTACGGGAAGGATCCGACCGATCCCAAATGGGCGAACGATCCCGGCTACAAGGGCTGGCTCGCCTGGATGGACAAATACTATCCCGCCGGCGACAAGAAGGACGCGTTCAACGCTTTCGGCTACAGCGAAGCCATGACCATGGTGCAGGTGCTGAAGCAGTGCGGCAACGATCTCACGCGCGAAAACGTGATGAAGCAGGCCGCCAACCTTCATAACTTCGCGCTGCCGATGCTGCTCCCGGGCATCACCGTCAATACCAGCCCGACCGACTGGTATCCGATCAAACAGGAACAGCTCGCCAAGTTCAGCGGCAAGACTTGGGAGCTCTTCGGCACGATCGTCGCGAGCAAATAGCGCCGCGGCGAAACAAGGCGGGGACGGCCCGGCGACCGCCGGGCCGCTCTTTTATGGGCTCTTCGGCGGGACGACCACCACGGGGAGGCCGTTGCGCTCCTTTCCCGCACGGTCGACTGAAGACCAATCGATGCGATCTTCCGCATCGCCGGCGGCGTCAGCGATGCGGGCGACGAGGTCCGACGGCGGGCGGACCGGTATCTGCTTGCCGTCGTCGAGCGCGTCGACCTGGTCCTTGTCGGGATAGGCCTGGAGGTAGAGCGCGCCTCCCGACCACGCAGCCAGCACCGGCTCGTTGATCACCTGGACC
>JASHUO010000321.1 GCA_030039975.1 Alphaproteobacteria bacterium | reverse complement strand
TTGGTGGAAACCTGGCGGGCGTTGGAGCGCTTGGTCGACGAGGGCCAGTGCAAGGCCATCGGCCTGTCGAATATCAATTTGGCGACGCTGCAAGAGATTGTCGAAGCCGCGCGAATCAAGCCGGCGGTCGTAGAGGTCGAATCCCATCCGTATCTCCCGGAATGGGACTTGCTCGAATATTGTAAGCGACATGGGATTGTGCTGCTCGCGTTTGCGGCGTTGGGGCATGGCATGGAGCCCAGATTGCAGGATCATCCGGTGATCATCGCCATCGCACAGCGTGTCAGGAAAAGCCCTGCCCAAGTCTTGCTGGCCTGGGCGGTACAGCGCGGCACCGCGTTCCTGACGACCTCGGTCACGCCCGCCCGCATCCAGGAGAACTTTGAGCTTTCGACCCTGCCGGAAGACGCCCTGCAGGAGATTCGGGACGGGGTCGCGGCGACAATCCGATTCAATACCGTGGTCGAGACCGGCGTGCCCGGGTTTATTCCCAGAGGCCGCTGAGCGCGAGACCGCCGAGCGGGCCGCCCGCGCCTCAGCCGATCGGCGTGTCGCTCCGCCTGCGTCGCCCATACTCGACAGGCTCCACGCCTTGCGGTAGCAAAAGGGCATGCATGGGCGCGCGCGGCGGAATGTCCTGATCCTGGCGCTTTGCCAGGGTCTCTATCTCTCCGCCGCCTCGGTCCAGGCGGCGCTGTCCGGCCTTGTCGGCGCGAGTTTGGCGCCCACGGCGCTGCTCGCGACTGTGCCTTACTCGCTGATCACGCTGACAACGGCGAGCACGACCATTCCGGCCTCCTTACTCATGGCGCGCTTCGGCCGGCGCGCCGGCTTCGTCGCCGGCGCGCTGCTCGGCGGCACCGGCGGCGCCATCTCGACTTTCGCGATTTTTCACCAGAGCTTTGTCGGCTTCTGCCTCGGCAATGCAATGATGGGCTGCTTTCAGGCCGTGGCGCAGTATTACCGCTTTGCCGCCGCCGATGCGGCCGAGCCCGCGCTCCGGAGCCGCGCCGTCGCCTGGGTGCTGGCGGGCGGCGTCACCGCGGCCGTGCTCGGTCCGAGCGTCGCCGATGTCAGCAAGGACCTGTTCGCGCCCGTCTCGTTTGCCGGCGCCTATCTCGCCATCTCGGTGCTGGCGGGGCTGTCGATCCTGCTGCTGGCGTTTCTCGCCATCCCGGTGCCGGCGGCGAGCGAAATGCGGTTCGGGGGGCGGCCGCTGGGCGAGATCGCGCGCCAGCCCGCCTTCATCGCGGCGCTCGCCAACGGCGTGCTCGGCTATGCCACCATGACCTTCGTCATGACGGCGACGCCGCTTGCTGCGGTTTCCTGCGGCCATGACAGCGGTGATGCCATCGGCATCATCCGCTGGCATCTCGTCGGCATGTTCGCGCCCTCTTTCGTCACCGGCAGCCTCATCGCGCGCTGGGGCGTCGCGCGCATCATGCTGGCAGGGGCGGGGCTGTTGCTTGTCTGCGTTCTCGTCTCGCTCTCCGGCACCGCGCTCTGGCAATTCTGGCTCGCGCTCACGCTGCTCGGCGTCGGCTGGAACTTCATGTATGTCGGCGGCACGAGTTTGCTCACCACGACCTACCGGCTGGAGGAGCGCGCCAAGGTGCAGGCGACGAACGAGTTCCTCACCTTCGGCGTCGTCGCGTTCGCCTCCTTCTCGTCAGGCGGCGTCTTCGGCCTCGCCGGTTGGCAGGCGGTCAACTACGCGGTTCTGCCGCTGCTGCTGACCGCGGCGAGCGCGACGCTGTGGTACGCGACCGTCAGCCGCTCTGCACCAGCGCCAGCCACTCATCCTCGCTCAACGTCTTGACGCCGAGCGCTTTCGCCTTTTCCGCCTTCGAGCCGGCATCGGCGCCGACGATGAGAAGATCCGTCTTGCCGGAGACGCTGCCGCTGACATTGGCGCCGAGCGCCTCGGCCCGCGCTTTCGCCTCTGACCGCGACATGGCGGTCAGCGTGCCGGTGAAGACAACGGTCTTGCCGGCGAGCGGCGAGTTCGTCGCCACGCGCGCGCCCTCGTAATCCGTTACCTCGACCTCGCGCAACAACTCGTCGAGCACTGCCAGATTGTGCTTCTCGGCGAAGAAGCCGGCGATATCGGTCGCCATGTCCTCGCCGATGCCGTGAATGTCGTTGAGCTCGCGCCAGGCATCGCCGTCGTGGTCGTGCGAGGCGACCATCGCCTGCCGCCAGCGCGCGAAGCTGCGATAGTGCCGCGCCAGCAGCCTTGCCGTCTGCTGCCCGACCTGCGGGATGCCGAGAGCATAGATGAAGCGGTCGAGCGCGACGCGGCGCCGCGCCTCGACCGCATCGCGCAGCTTCGCGGCGCTCTGCTCGCCCCAGCCTTCGCGCTCGGCGATGGCGTCGTAGTCGAGGCGGAAGATGTCCGCCGGCGTCTTGATCAGCTTGTCTTCCCAGAACTCGGCGATGTGCTTGGTGCCGAGCCCCTCGATATCGAACGCGTCGCGCGAGACGAAATGGCGGAGCCGCTCCACCGCTTGCGCCGCGCAGATGAGGCCGCCGGTGCAGCGCCGCACCGCCTCGTCGGGCTCGCGCACCGCCAGGCTGCCGCAGATCGGGCATTTTTGCGGGAAGACATAGGGCTTGCTGCCCTTGGGCCGGCGTCCCGCCACGACGCTCACCACTTGCGGGATGACGTCACCGGCGCGCTGGATGATGACGGTGTCGCCTGCGCGGATGTCCTTGCGCTGGATCTCGTCTTCATTATGCAGGGTGGCGCGCTGCACGACGACGCCGCCGACGGTGATCGGCTCCAGCACCGCCACCGGCGTGAGCGAGCCCTGGCGGCCGACCTGGATGATGATCTCGATGAGCTTCGTCTCGGCCTGCTGCGCCGGAAATTTGTGCGCGATCGCCCAGCGCGGTGCGCGCGCGGCAAAGCCGAGCCGCTCCTCGAGATCGAGATCGTTCACCTTGTAGACGACGCCGTCGATGTCGTAGGGCAGCTCGGCGCGCTGTGCCGCCATCTCGCGCTGGAAGGCGAGCACCTCCTCGACGCCGCGGCAGAGCCTCGACAGCGGGTTCACCGCGAGTCCCCAGCGGCGGAAATGCTCGAGCGCCTGCCAATGCGTCGCGGCGATCGGCCCGCTCGCCTCGCCCCAGGCATAGGCGAAGAATTTGAGCGGCCGCGACGCGGTGATCGAGGAATCGAGCTGGCGCAGCGAGCCGGCGGCGGCGTTGCGCGGATTGGCGAAGACCGGCTCGCCCGCCTTCTCGCGCTCGGCGTTGAGCGCGAAGAAGCCGGGCCGCTCCATATAGACCTCGCCGCGGATCTCGATATGGTCGGGCCAGCCGCGGCCCTTGAGCCGATGCGGCACCGTCTTCAGCGTCCTGACATTGGCGGTGACGTCTTCGCCGATGATGCCGTCGCCGCGCGTCGCCGCCAACACCAGCTCGCCCGCCTCATAGCGCAAGGAGCAGGAGAGGCCGTCGATCTTCGGCTCGGCCGCCACCTCGATCGCGGCGGGATCGACCCGCTCCAGATCCTCTTTGCGGCGGAAGAAATTGCGCACGCTCTGAAAAAAGGCGCGCACATCCTCTTCGTCGAAGGCGTTGTCGAGCGACAGCATGGGCTTGGCATGCGTCACCTTGGCAAAGCCGGTCGCCGGCGCCGCGCCGACGCGGCGGCTCGGGCTGTCGGCGCGGATCAGCGCGGGAAAGCGCTTCTCGATCGCCTCGTTGCGGCGGCGAAGCGCGTCGTATTCGGCGTCCGAGATCTCGGGCGCGTCCTTCTCGTGGTAAAGCCGGTCGTGATGCGCGATGGTCTCGGCGAGGCGCTTCAGCTCGGCCTTGGCCGCCTTCTCGTCGAGCTCATCGACCGGCTCGGGCTTCGCCGCGCGGCTCATGCCACGGCGCCTGCCATCAGGCTTGCCGCCGCCGCGCGCGCTTCGGCCGTGACGGCGCTCCCCGACAACATGCGCGCGATCTCCTCGCGGCGCTCTTCGGCGGAAAGCTCGGCCACGCGGGTCAAGGTCTTCTGCTGCGCCTGGCGCTTCTCGACCCGCCAGTGATGCGTGCCGCGCGCCGCCACCTGCGGCGAATGCGTCACCACCAGCACCTGCAGCTCTTGCCCCAACCGATGCAGCCGCTCGCCCACCGCCGCCGCCACCGCGCCGCCGATGCCGCTATCGACCTCGTCGAATACCAGCGTCGGCACGGGCGAGGTTCGGGCCAACACCACCTTCAGTGCCAGCATGAAGCGCGACAGCTCGCCGCCCGAAGCGATGCGGGCGAGGGGGCCGGCGGCTGCACCGGGATTGGTCGCCACCTCGAAATGGACACGCTCGCTGCCATGCTCGCCCCAGTCGGCCTCGGCGAGCGGCGTCAGCACGGTCTGGAACCGTGCCTTTTCGAGCTTCAGCGGCGGCAGCTCCCGCATCACCGCGGTATCGAGCGCCTTGGCGGCCTGGCGCCGCTTTTTCCCGAGGGCCTCGGCCGCGCTGAGATAGGCTTGGCGCGCCTCCGCTTCGCGCCGTGCGAGCTGGCGCAGTCGATCGCCGCCATCATCAAGCGCGGCGATGCGCGCCGCGATCCCGGCGCGCAGTTGCGGCAGGTCCTCGGGCGTCACGCCGTGCTTTCGCGCCAGGGCGCGGAGCGCAAAGAGCCGCTCCTCGATGTTCTCCAGGCTCGCCTGGTCGCGACCGATGCCGCGCGCTGCTGCTTCGAGCTGCGCCACCGCCTCGCGCGTCTCGACCTGCGCCCGCTCGAGCGCCGCCAGCGCCGCATCGAGCCTGCCGCTGGCGCGGTCGCGCAGCCGCTCGAGCTGTCGCTCGGCGGCATTCAAGGCGCGCTCGCCGCCGCGCTCGCCGGCGAGCTCACCGAGCGCCGCGTCCAGCGCTTCGATCAGCTTCTCGCGGTTCATCAGCAGGGCGCGCTCATCGGCGAGAGCCGCCTCTTCGCCGGGCTTGGGCTCGAGCGCGTCGAGCTCGGCCTGCGCATGGCGCAGATAATCTTCGTCGGCGCGTGCGCGGGCGAGCTGCGCCTCGGCTTCGCCGCGCTCCGCGGCGATCGCACGCCAGTGGCGCCAGGCCTCGGCGAGGGCGGCGGTCTCGGCACGGTAGCCGCCATAGGCATCGAGCGCCTGGCGATGCGTCGCGGGGTCGAGCAGGCCCTGCTGCTCGAATTGGCCTTGGATCTCGACCAGCGTCTCGCCGAGCTGCCGCAGCAGGCCGATGCTCGCGGGTTGATCATCGATGAAGGCGCGGCTGCGTCCATCGGCATTGACGACCCGGCGCAGCACCAGCCGCGCGCCATCGACCGCGATGCCGGAGTCGTCGAGCAGCGCCAGGGCCGGGTGATCCTGCGCCAGCGCGAATTCCGCCGTGACCACGGCCTGGTCGGCGCCCTGGCGGACGAGGCCGCTTTCGGCGCGCATGCCGAGCGCCAATCCCAAGGCATCGAGCAGAATGGATTTGCCGGCGCCGGTCTCGCCGGTGAGCACGCACAGCCCGGCGTGGAAGGCAAGGTCGAGCCGATCGATCAGCACGACGTCCCGAATGGTGAGGCCGAGCAGCATCGCGCGCGATGATAGCGGCGAGGCCGAGCGCAGGCCAGCGCGACGCGGCTAGAAGATCGAGCTCACCGTGGCGAACATGCGGCCGAAGAAGCCTTGGCTCGGCGCGGCAGCAGCCTTCTGCGCATCCGGCGTCGCGGCCGCCGCCTCGTCCGGCTTCGTCGCGCCGCCAGTCGCGGCCGCGAATTCATTGGGGGCGTCGGTCCGGATCAGCGAATAGGCGCGCTCGTACCACGGGCTGCCGGGGTAATTGTAGCCGAGCACCGAGGTGACCTTCTCCGCCTCGTCCTTGAGGCCGAGGGCGGTATAGCATTCGGCCAAGCGCTGCAGCGCTTCGGGGACATGCGTCGTCTTCTGATAATTGTCGATCACCCGCTTGAAGCGGTTGATGGCGGCGAGGTAGTCGCCCTGTTGCTCGTAGAAGCGGCCGATCTCCATCTCTTTGCCGGCAAGGTGGTCGACGCAGAGATCGAGCTTGAGGCGGGCGTCGCGGCCATATTTGGTGTCGGGGAAGCGGCGCACGACTTCCTGGAGCGCGTCCATCGCCTGCTTCGTCATCTTCTGATCGCGCGCGACATCGGCGATCTGGACGTAATAGTCGAGCGCCTTCAGGTAATAGGCATAGGCGACGTCACGATGGCCGGGGTGAAGCTGGATGAAGCGGTTACAGGCAACGATAGACTCGTCGTACTTGTTGGCCTGGTAGAGCGCATAGGCCGACATCAGCTCGGCCCGGGTCGCCCAGACCGAATAAGGATGCTGCTGATCGACCTGGTCGAACGCCTTGGCGGCCTTGGTGTAGCCGCCATCGAGCATGTCGTTCATCGCCTCATTATAGAGGGTCTCGACCGGCTTCTCGGTGTAGGCGTCCTTGTCATCATGGGCGCAGCCGGCGAGCAGCAGCGCGGCTGCGAGAATCGTCCAGGCGAGACGAGTCGAGATCATCGCAAAATCCGTACAACCGGAAAGGTTCCGCCCGCTTATACCACGGCCCGGGCGGGGCGGGCCACCCGGCAGATGCCGCGGCCTGCTCCTAGGCGCTGGCGCGCCGTGGCGCCGTCGCCACCCAGGGGAGCTCGCTCGGCAGCCGGCGGGCCAGCGTCGTCGGGCACCAGGCGGTCGCGTCGGCAAAGAGCGCCTCGAGCAGCCGCCGGTTCAGCGCATGGCCCGAGCGCATGCCGCGGAAATGGCCGATGATCGGCGCTCCGGCGAGATAGAGGTCGCCGAGCGCGTCCAGCACCTTGTGCCGCACGAACTCGTCGACATAGCGCAGCCCTTCGCGGTTCAGCACTTGATGGCCGTTGATCACCACCGCGTTGTCGAGCGAGCCGCCCAGCGCGAGGCCCGCCGCGCGCATCTGGTCCACCTCATGCAGGAAGCCGAAGGTGCGCGCCCGGCTGATATCGCTTTTGAAGGTCTCGGGATCGACGCCGATGGTGATGTCCTGCCGGCTGATCGCGTCGCTGGCGAAATCGATGGCGAAGCTCATGGAGAAGCCGTCATCGGGCGCCAGCGTCGCCGATTTTCCGGGCTCGCCGACGGTGACCGGCTTCAGCACCTTGATGGCGCGCCGCGGCGCGTCCTGCTCGACGATCCCGGCGCATTCGATGAGGAACACGAAGGGTGCGGCGCTACCATCCATGACCGGCACTTCCGGTCCGTCGAGCTCGATCACGGCATTGTCGATCTCGAGCCCGTTGAAGGCGGCCATGAGATGCTCGATGGTCGAGACCGAGAGGCCCTCGCCATCATCGAGCCGGGTGCACAGCGGCTGCTCGACCACATTGCGCCAGCACGCCCTGATTTCGGCGCCGGCACGATCGCTGCGGCGAAAGACGATGCCGCTATCGGGCGCCGCCGGGTGCAAGCTCATGCTGACCCGGCCGCCAGCGTGCAGCGCAACGCCGCGACAATGAATCGCAGCCTTGAGGGTTTTTTGCTGGGCGATCCCCAAATCGTCCTTCGGCAACACCAAGGTACCCCTGAACTTTTTCGACGCGCATAAACTAACGAAGCACATGCGGCGCTAACAAATCACTCTTTATTACAGATTGTGACAATGGATGTATAGCAGAATCAAGGACTTATCTGAAACCGATTTCACTGTCGAAACGACCCTGGCGGCCGGCCGACCCCGCCACGCGCGGCTCGGCGCCGTTGCGCCGGCGGCCGAAGCTCGCTGCATTGCAGCAAACCCGGATCCTTGACCCCCGCACGGCGCCCGACCACGATCGCGCCGCAACGCTTCGATCGATCGCGGCAGAGGGCAGCGCCATGGACGGTCCGATTACCGAGCCGGAAGCCGCGGCGTCGACACTCTATACCGTCATCGATCGCCGCCGCTCGATCCGCGCTTATCGCGCCGACGCCGTTCCCGATGCGCTGCTCGAGCGCTTGCTCAGGGCCGCGAGCATGGCGCCTTCGCCGCATAATCGCCAGCCCTGGCGCTTCGTCCTGCTGCGCTCCGCGGCGGCTTCGGCGCTGGCACGTGCCATGGGCGAGCGCCTTGCCGCGGATCGCCGGCGCGACGGCGATGCCGCCGAGCTCATCGCGCGCGACGTGGCGCGATCCGAGGCGCGGCTGACCGGAGCGCCGCTGCTCCTGCTGGTCTGCGTCACGCTCGAAGAGATGGACGCCTATCCCGATGCAAAGCGGCGCGAGGCGGAATTCCTGATGGCGGTGCAAGGCACCGCGATGGCGGCACAGAACCTGATGCTCGCCGCGTCGGCCGAAGGTGTCGCGAGCTGCTGGATGTGCGCGCCCTTGTTCTGCCCCGAGACGGTGAGCCACACCCTCGCGCTGCCCGCCGCCTGGCAGCCGCAAGGGCTGATCACGCTCGGCTACCCCGCGGCTGCCGGCAAGCTCCGTCCGCGAAAGCCGCTTGGTGAGATCCTGATCGAGCGCGGCGCCTCCTGATCAGCGGCGCCGCAGCGCGACCTCCGCAAACCATTCGACCTGCTTCGTCATCAAGGGATTGACGCAGCCGCATGAGGGTTTATGACGGACAAGTATCAGGTCGTCGGCGCCCCACCTCACCCCCCCCCGCTACGCGGGCCCCTCTCCGCCCCTGAGGGGCGGAGAGGGTTGGGGTGAGGTGGGGTGAGTGATCGATTTGCGCCTCTACG
>JASHUO010000320.1 GCA_030039975.1 Alphaproteobacteria bacterium | reverse complement strand
TAGCAGCCCATCAGCGCGATGATGAAGCCGAACACCGCCGCCTTGATCAAGCCGGAGATCACGTCGTCGGCGTGCAGGTAATCGGCGGTTTGGAAGAGATAGGCGGCCGGGTTGAAGCCGAGCTTGTAGGTGCCGACGAGAAATCCGCCGAAAACGCCGATGATGTCGGCAACAAACACCAGCGCCGGCACGGCGATCGTCCCGGCAATGAGCCGCGGCACGATGAGATATTTGAAGGGATTGGTCGCCAGCGTCGACAGCGCGTCGATCTGATCGGTGACGCGCATGGTGCCGATTTCGGCGGCCATGGCCGCGCCGATGCGGCCCGCCACCATCAGCGAGGCGATGACCGGCCCCAGCTCGCGCGTCACCGACAGCACGACGATGAGCGCGATGGCGGATTCGGCATTGAGGCGGCCCAAGCCGGTATTGCTTTGCAACGCCAGCACCATGCCGGTGAAGAGCGCGGTCAGCCCCACCACCGGCAGCGAGTAATAGCCGATATCGATCAGTTGCCGCAGCATCAGCCGCGGATAGAAAGGCGGTCTGAGGCAGTGGCTGAGGGCGTTCAAGGTGAACAGCGCAAGCCGCCCGGCGGCAGCGAGAAAGGCGATGAAAACGCGGCCGACCCGGGCGAGGAAATCGAACATGCTCAGCCGGCCTCGCCGCGATAAAGGCGATGATAGCGCCGGCCGAGCGCGGTCAGGATCTCGTAGCCGATGGTGCCCGCCGCCGCGGCGACGGCGTCGACGCCATGGCTGTCGTCGATGAGATCAAGGAAGCTGCCCGCCCGGGCCAGTGCGGGATCGATGCCCGTCACGTCGAACGTCATGAGGTCCATCGAGATGCGTCCGACGAGGGGAACCCGCCGACCGGCGATGCCGGCGCTGCCACGATGGCTCGCCGATCTGAGCCATCCATCGGCATAACCGACGGCGACCGTGGCGATACGGCCTGGCCGGTCCATGCGATGCGCCGCACCATATCCAACGGTCTCCCCCCTGTCAACGTCGCGCACTTGGAGGATTCTGCCTTTGAGGCGAATGACTTGCGCCATCGGATTGGGGCCGCTCGCGAGCGGGTTGACGCCATAGAGCGCGGCGCCCGGGCGGACGAAATCGAAGTGGTAATCGGCGCCGAGAAAGACGCCCGAGCCGGCCGCGAGGCCCGCCGGCGCCGGCGGCAGCTGGGCGAGCGCGGCGCGGAAGGACGAGAGCTGGGCCGCGTTGTGGGGATGCGCGGCGTCCTCGGCGCAGGCGAGATGGCTGAGGATGGCGCGCAGCGTGAGCCCCGCCAGCATTTCCGGCGAGCGGGCAATCACGGCGAGATCCTGCCGTGTAAGCCCCAATCGCGACATGCCGGTATCGACATGGATCATCGCCGGCAGGCCGCGCGTGCCCGCGCCGTTGCGCCAGGCGGCGATCTCGTCGAGCGCGTTGAGCACCGGGATGAGGTTGGCGCGGCGGAACTCGCCGCCGGTGCCGGGCAGCAGACCGTCGAGCACGGCGATCTCCACATCCGGCAGATACCGCCGCAGCGCGATGCCCTCATCGATCGTCGCCACGAAGAACAGCGTGCAGCCGGCGCCGGTGAGATGCGGGGCGACGCGCGCCATGCCGAGGCCGTAGGCATCGGCCTTGACCACGGCGGCGCAGCGCGTTCGCGGGCCGAGGCGCGCCGCGATCCGTCGCCAATTCTCGGCGATGGCGGCGAGATCGATCTCCAACACGGCGCCGGCGCGCGCGAGCGCGCGCGGCGGCCGGTCAGTAGCGCTCATCGGGGATGTGGTCGCCGCGGACGAAATTGTCGAACTTGGTCGTCTCGCCGTCGAAGCGCAGCGTCACCTTGCCGATCGGGCCGTGGCGCTGCTTGGCGATGATCACCTCGCCGGTGCCGTGCACCTCCTCGAGGCGCTCCTGCCAGCGGGAATAGCGCTCGTTGAACTTGTCGTCGCTCTCTTCCGGACGTCGCGTCGGCTCGCTGCGGCTCAGATAGTACTCCTCGCGGAAGACGAACATGACGACGTCGGCATCCTGCTCGATCGAGCCGGATTCACGCAGATCGGACAGCATCGGCCGCTTGTCCTCGCGCTGCTCGACCGCGCGCGACAGCTGCGACAGCGCCAGCACCGGCACGTTGAGCTCCTTGGCGAGTGCTTTGAGGCCGCGGGTGATCTCGGAGATTTCCTGGACGCGGTTCTCGGCGCTCTCGGCCGAGCCGCGCAGCAGCTGCAGATAGTCGACCATGATGACGCCGAGGCCCTGCTGCCGCATCAGGCGCCGCGCGCGCGTGCGCAGGCCGGCGATGGTAAGGGCAGGGGTGTCGTCGATGAAGAGTGGCACCGTCGCGAGTTTCTGGCTCGCCTGCACGAATCTCCCGAAATCATCATGCGAGACGTCGCCGCGGCGGATGCGGTCGGAGGCGACGCCGGACTCTTCCGACAGCACGCGCGTCGCCAGCTGCTCGGCCGACATTTCCAGCGAGAAGAAGCCGACCACGGCGCCGTCCTCCGCCACGACTCGGCCGTCCGCGGTGCGAGTTGCCCGGAACGCCTTGGCGGCGTTGAAGCCGATATTGGTCGCCAGCGCGGTTTTGCCCATCGATGGGCGGCCGGCAAGCACGATCAGATCCGAGGGATGGAGCCCGCCGAGCAGCTTGTCGAGATCGTTGAAGCCGGTGGAGACGCCGGTGGTGCGGCCGCTGCGCTTGAACGCCGCCTCGGCCATGCCGATCGCTTCGGCGAGCGCCTGGTTGAAGGGGCGAAAGCCGCCTTCGAATTGTCCGGTCTCGGCGAGATCGAAGAGTTTTTTCTCGGCCTGCTCGATTTGCGCCGCGGCGTTGCGGTCGAGATCGTAATCATAGGCATCGTTGACCGTGTCCTCGCCGATGGTGATCAGCTGGCGGCGAAGGTAAAGGTCGTGGATGGTGCGGCCATAATCCTCGGCATTGATGATGGTCACGACCGAGGTGGCGAGTCGCGCCAGATATTGCGCCCCGCCGATCTCGGCAAGCGCGCCGTCCTGGTCGAACAGATTCTTGAGCGTTACCGGATTGGCGATCTGACCGCGCTCGACGAGCTTCGTGATCGCGGCATAGATGCGGCCATGCACGCCTTCCGCGAAATGCTCGCCGAGCAGGAACTCCGACACGCGGTGGTAGGCCGCGTTGTTGACGAGGATGGCGCCCAGCAGCGCCTGCTCGGCTTCGATATTGTGCGGCGGCGAGCGATAGGCGCCATCGCCCTCCCGCAACGGGGTGACATTCGAGGGGGCGGAGGGCGCTGCGGATTCCATGAACCGGCCACAAAGAACAGAGTGCGATAAAAGTACACCCCAATGCTACCTCTTCGCGACCCCGGAGAACATCGCGATTCGATACACAGGGCTGTGGAAGGCGGGGACGCGCAATTCGATATCGTCGGGCAACCGCTCCGCGTCAGGCGCGCCGCGCGAGGCCGACTCGCTCGGCTTCGGGCGCGCGGTGGCTGCGCTCCCACTCGGTGATGTAGTCGCGCGTCAGCGGCACGGTGTCGACGCGCTTGGCCAGCTGCATCTGGAAATTCATGTGGCCTTGCTGGCGGAAGGCGACCTCGGAGCCGGCCAGGTAGAATTCCCACATGCGACAGAAGCGCTCATCGTAGAGCGCGCGCACGCGCTCGCGATTGGCGTTGAAGCGCTGCCGCCAGGCGCGCAGCGTCTCGGCATAGTGCAGCCGCAGGATCTCGATATCGGTGATCCAGAGTCCGGTGCGCTCGACCACCGGCACCACCTCCGAGACCGCCGGCGAATAACCGCCGGGGAAGATGTATTTGCGCAACCAGGGGTTGGTCGCCCCCGGTCCGTCGTGGCGGCCGATTGAATGGAGGAGGGCGACGCCGTCCTCGGCGAGCAGCTCCTTCATCTTGCGGAAGAAGACCGGGTAATGCACGACGCCGACATGCTCGAACATGCCGACGGAGACGATCCGATCGTAACGGCCGGTGGCCTCGCGGTAGTCGCAAAGCTCGAAGCGCACGCGATCGGCAAGCCCGGCATCGGCGGCGCGGCGCTGCGCCAGCTTGAGCTGCTCGCTCGACAAGGTGAGCCCGGTGACGGAGACGCCGCATTCGCGGGCGAGATAGAGCGCAAGGCCGCCCCAGCCGCAGCCGATATCGAGCACTCTCTGCCCGGGCTTCAGCAGCAGCTTCGCCGCGATGTGGCGCTTCTTGTTGGCTTGCGCCACCTCGATGCTTTGGTCGGGCGCCAGGAAATAGGCGCAGGAATACTGCCGGTCCGCATCGAGGAAGAGATCGTAGAGCGTGTCCGAAAGGTCGTAGTGATGCGCGACATTGGCGCGCGCGCGCCGCAGCGGATTGTACTGCTGGAAAATGCGGAAGGCGCGGCCGAAACCTTGATAGAGCGGCGTCAGCGCCGTGCGCGGCGCGAGGCTGAGGTTGACGGCGGCGAAATTCAGGAAGTCGTAGATGCTGGCGTCTTCGACCGTCAGCGTCCCATCCATGAACGCCTCGCCGATATAGAGGCGCGGATTGAGGAACAGCTTGTAGCCGAGCGCGGCGTCGTGCAGCCGGATGGTAATGTTGGGACCGGGCTCGCCGGCAAAGCTATGGACCGTGCCATGCGCATCGACGACGCGCAGTGTCCCCTCGCGCACGAGGTTACGGAGTAGATAGGCCAACAGCATCGGTGCCTTCCTCCCTCGGCTGCAACGACTCGTTGGATATCAACTATCTAGCACTTGAGGGGGACGGCACAAGGGGTTGAGTTGAAACCATTCCATTCCGTCAAAGCATGGCCAGGGGCGCCGCCGCGCGGGGCGGCGGGAAAGCGGCGTCGAGCTCGGCCCCATCCTCGGGCATAAGTTCGAGTGCGAGGGCGCCATGATTCTCGCGGACATGGTCCGCGCGGCCGGCTTTCGGAAGCGCGATGACCCGGCTTCGGCTGATTTGGCGCGAGCCGGCGGCCGGGGCAAGATAGGCGGTGACGGCGAGGCAAGCGGTGGAGGGTGGGATGAGCGAGGCGTCTGTCGGGCCCGCGGCGCTATCGGTTGCCCCGGGCAGCGTTTTGGTGGTCGAGAGCGGCGAGGGGCTCTTCAAGCAATATCTGCTCGATGGCCGGCACCAGTTCTTTGCCGATGAGCCGGTGCAGGCGGGCGGCACGGATGCCGGCCCCAATCCTTATGAGCTGCTGCTCATGAGCCTCGGCGCCTGCACGGCGATGACCCTGCGCCTTTATGCGCGGCGCAAGCAATGGCCGCTCGAGCGCGTCGCCGTGCGCTTGCGCCACGCGCGGATCCACGCCGAGGATTGCGCCGAATGCGAGACCAAGACCGGCCTCGTCGATCGCATCGAGTGCGAGATCGAGCTCTCGGGACCGCTCGATGCGGCCCAGCGGACGCGGCTGATGGAGATCGCCGAAATGTGCCCGGTGCATCGCACGCTGACCTCGGAGATCACTATCCAAAGCCGGCTGGCGCGCGGCTCGCCTGCATGAATCAACGCCCCTCCCCCCTTGAGGGGGAGGTCGGCGCGAAGCGCCGGGTGGGGGTAGGGGCCGGGCGCGATGTCGCCGTCGTCGCGACGAGCACGTTGTGAGTGCCCGTCGCTTCACCCCCCCACCCCGTCCCTCCCCCTAATGGGGGGAAGGGGATTTCAGGGACGCCGTCTCACCCCTGCGCGGCGGCTCCGCCTTGCGGCGCGGAGGTGGTGGCTTCGGCCGCTGCGGCGGCTTCGCGC